>CAYMSG010000133.1:0-8538 GCA_964392955.1 uncultured Chitinophagaceae bacterium
ATCGAGCTATCCTTGTCAAAAAATAATTTGGACACCCTGAATGTTTCTTTTCTGAAATAGTAGTTATAAGGAAGTTTAAACTCTCCTAGTTTGTAATTATACAACGAATTGGCAAGACCACTGTACAGCAAACTATCCTTGATAATGAAATTTGATTTGTTGGGAATCTGAAAGTAGGTTGTAACTTTTCCACCCCGGCGTACTTTGTTTTCTTCCCATAATTTTGAATTAAACCAACCGATAGAACCACCTGCTAAAATGAAATCCGGACGCATTTCGTAAAACGAATTAATTTCCCGGAGTTTTAACTTTATACTTTCAATATAATCTTCTGCCTTATACCTGATGAGTTCGCCACCGTAAACCCCAGCCAGAATTGATGTATCCTTCAGTTGATGGAGAATGTTTATTCGTTTATTTATAATAACGTCCATTAAGGCCAGATGCTTTACCCTGAAATGATTGAGATAGTAAACTGCATTTGTAAGAGTAGTAAGCCACAGCCCTCCTTCGTAATCTTTTTCAAGCGAAGTAATATGAATGCCATCGAAATATTTTGATTTTACATCTCCGTTTTTGTCCAGTATATAAAGTCCTTTTTCTGTAGCAAGGTAAATGCTGCCATCTACTTCCTCTACATCATCAATTGAATAGTCCGTTTTTTTAAGCGCTATCTGATTTGTGGAATTGATAATGCCATAACCGTTTTTTGAGCTCAAAATAATCCTTCCATCAAGAAGAGATTTTAACATACATCTTTCGTGTTCAATCAGGCGTGGAACAACCACAGTACGAATACTTCCTCCGGCAATTATCCGAAACTCAGATTCATCTTTAAAATCACTATATCGAGGACTTTGGAATGCTTCAGGATAACTCTTCACACGAACAAAATAATCTGGCCGACTTACCTCTATTGCTTCAAACCTTGCATTACGTGACAATTCATTTTCCCGTTTCAAATACCCATCTTTAGTTATGGAAACATAGTACGGGCCACTACTCGACAAATGAACTGTTTCCACACTATCCACATACATTCCTTGAATTACCCCCGGCTGAATCGCTTCCATCACCTTATCATTCCACTGATAATCTTCAAACTTTCCATTCACATAGTAAAATAATCTGCCGGAGAATGTATACGCCCATACTCTTTTCCTGGCATCTTCATACAAACCCATGATCGAATTATCGGCAAGATTGAACGTTTCAAATTCATATCCGTTAAACCTCGTAACACCATGATCGGTGGCAAACCACATATAATTTTTAGCATCACGTAAAACCTGGTAGGTTTCTGAACTGGGTAACCCGTCGGATGGAGTGTAATTCTTGAACTGGTACCGTAACTGCTGTGCAGAAAGCGTTGCTGCTGCAAGGAGGAACAGGCAGATACACAAAATGGCCGGTCGAAAGAAAATTTGCTTAGCAGGCATGCTTAAAAATAAACATTACGCATTTAAAAAATCAAGAAAGCGTTGCATTCCTTTTCGCTTTTCATCGTTGAGTAAATAACTGATGTTATGCGTATAATATTTCTCTAAATCATATACAGGATATTTCTGCGCTTCTGCAATTTTGCTGATGTGCAAAAAACCTTCGGCATTGGCTGCATTAAACCGCTTCATCCATTCTTCGCTCATGGGCTTTATACTTACCCAAACAGCAAACACAAACGGCAAATGCGTCATTACCTGCCACTCACTGGCCAAATCATAAATATAAGTTGATAATCTACGTTGCTCAAGAGCTCTGTCGCCAATGACCACTGCACCGGTGGTTCCAGTAATTTTTGTTCGGTAGCTTTCGTCCTGCGCATTGACGATTTCGGGATTGATGCCCCAAAATTCTTTCATTAATATTTTTGCTAATGCAACTGATGTGCGGCTCTGGTAATCGAGATACACCGTCGTTAATTCATGCACCGGCACCTCGCTGAACAGGCAAACCGATGCCACCTCATGTTCGGCACCAATACAATAGTCGCTTACAATAAAATATTCCGGCAATTCTTTTAGCAGCGCTACGGGCACCAGCGCCACATCCACTGTACCAGACTTTAGCATTTCAGCCACTTTTGCCGGGTAATCGGGCACCAGCTCATGATCCTGCAGAAATGCTTCGTTCTGCATCCCGTACATCATGGGCTTTGTGTTTAAATAACTGACTGCACCAACTTTTATCTTATTGCCCCCAGCCCCTAAAGGGGAGTTAATATCTTGCATGCCTACAGATTGTGTTTCTTTATCTTTGCGCAAAGATAGCAGTTACTAATTCCAGTAACTGCAAATAACAAACTACAAACTCGTTCATGGAACTTCAGCATCTTACAGCCATTTCACCTGTTGACGGACGTTATCGTAACCAACTGCAGCATCTTGATCTGTATTTCTCCGAATTTGCGCTCATCCGTTACCGTGTACATGTAGAAGTGGAGTACTTTTTGTTCCTCTCCGAAAAAAAGTTTTTTAAACTGACTGCACAACAGCAGAAAGCCTTACGAGAGATCGTCCTGAGTTTTTCTGTGGAACAGGCGATTGAGATCAAGAACCTGGAAAGCGTAACCAATCATGATGTAAAAGCCGTTGAATATTTTCTGAAACGGGAGCTGGAAGCGTTGCAACTGGCGCAGCACAAAGAATGGATCCATTTCGGACTTACATCACAGGACATCAACAATACTTCCATTCCGTTACTGTGGAAAGATGCACTGGAGCAGGAGTTGTTGCCTGCTGTATCAACATTAATTCTAAAGTTGAAAGGCTTTGCAAAAGAATGGAAGCATATTCCATTACTGGCACGCACACACGGACAAGCCGCCTCTCCCACCAAACTTGGAAAGGAGATCATGGTATTTGTTGAGCGACTCGAAAATCAGTTGCAACAATTATCTGCCTTGCCAACATCTGCCAAGTTTGGCGGAGCCACCGGAAACTTTAATGCACATGCTGTGGCTTTTCCGAATAAAGACTGGGTGAAATTCGGTAACGAATTTGTTGAAACAAAACTTGGCCTGCAACGACAGCAATACACAACACAGATCGAACATTACGATAACTTGGCTGCACAAATGGACAACATCAAACGCATCAATACAATCTTAATTGATTTGTGCCGTGACATCTGGACCTATGTGTCGATGGATTATTTCAAACAAAAGATCAAGAAAGGCGAAGTGGGCAGCAGTGCCATGCCGCACAAAGTAAACCCCATCGATTTTGAAAATGCAGAAGGTAATCTTGGAATCGCCAATGCATTATTTGAACATTTATCGGCCAAGCTTCCTGTTTCAAGACTGCAGCGTGATCTCACAGACTCAACTGTGCTGCGCAACCTTGGTGTGCCGTTTGCACATTCGATTCTTTCGTTGAAATCAATCGACAAAGGATTGAATAAATTATTGCTGCATGAGGAAAAGATCAAACAGGATCTTGAAAACAACTGGGCAGTAGTGGCAGAAGCCATCCAAACAATTCTGCGCAGAGAAAACTACCCCAACCCATACGAAGCGCTGAAAGAGTTAACCAGAGGCAACGCTGCTATCACCCAAAAATCAATGCAGGCTTTTATTAAAGGGTTAAAAGTAAGTGCGGAGGTGAAGAAAGAGCTGAGTGCCGTAACGCCTTATAATTATACCGGTGTTAATCCCAAATATTGATTGGAGCCGTTAGTTGGTAGTAGTTAGTGGTTAGTAGTAACGGCTATCAACTACAGGCTATCGGCTATCGGCTTAATAACTACCGGCTACGAAATGTCTTCCAGAAAAAAATACTCCGGTGCTTTGTATCGATGCAGCCGGATGCTGAGAATATCGTATTGAATGCGTTTCCATCCGGGGTATTGATGCAGAAATTCTTCACCGGCATTCATCAGCCGCTCCAGTTTTTTAGCGGTTACACCTTCTTCCGGATAGCCGTATGTATCGGTTGTTCTTGTTTTTACTTCAATAAAATGGAGAACATGTTCTTTTGTGGCAATAATATCCAGTTCAAAATACGAGTACTTCCAGTTTCGGTGCAATAGTTCAAAACCCTGTGCCAGCAGCCATTCAGCTGCCAACTCCTCGCCCTGCTTACCGGTTTCAAGGTGTTTTGCCATACCACTAAAATAATCCTTTCAGCATTATCCACATATCGGGGAAAGACAATTTGAGAAATGGGTTTTCGGGAGATGTTTTTAGCTATTTTTGTCGCTCAATACAGGATTTTATGAAGTTGAATAAAACATTCGTTTTTACATTACTGGCACTTATTGTTGTTGCTGCCCTTTACCGTATTTTACCCAACCGTCCGTTGGGATTTGCACCGCAAATAGCAATTGCTTTATTTGCCGGTTCAATTCTCAAGGACAAAAAATATGCATTTGCATTGCCGATTCTCAGCATGTTTATCAGCGATGCGTTGTACCAAGTACTGTACAGTGCAGGACTTACATCTATCAAAGGTTTTTATGGCGGACAGTTGACCAACTATATTCTTTTTGCCGGTTTAACAGTGATCGGTTTCTTTATCAATCAAAAGAAAGCCTGGCAAATCGGATTGGGTGCATTGGCCGGACCTACTGTTTACTTCTTCGTAAGTAACTTCCTGGTATGGATCGGCGGAGGTGGTTACCATCATCCAAAAACAATGGAAGGTTTGATGTTAACCTTAACTGATGGCATTCCTTTTTACACCGGCAGTATGTATGCAACCGTTGTATTCTGTACCATGTTCTTTGGCGGATATGCGTTGCTGACTTCAGGCAGTAAAGTAAAAACAACAGCGAAGGCATAATCATCCACAGAAAAATCAAGTCCTGAGCAAAGTGGAAATGCTATAAATAATACATTGAAAAATATCAAAAGCCCCGAATACGGGGCTTTTATTTTACGCTTTTTTTGAACAACACTTCTCTTTACGAATGTGTCAGACGATCTTCGAGACGTCAGACACTTCTACACCTGAAACACCCCTACTCTCAAATCATCTATATCCGGGTTGTGGTTAGCCGCTGCAATGCCTTCACTGATCACTTTGCGTGTTTCAACCGGATCTATGATTTCGTCTACCCATAACCGTGCGGCAGCATAATAAGGAGTTGTTTGTGTTTCGTACCTGCCTTTTATTTCATCCAGCAATGTCTTTTCATCTTCAGCACTCACTAACTTTCCTTTTGCTTTCATGGCAGCTACCTGTATCTGCAATAATGTTTTGGCCGCCTGGTCGCCACCCATCACTGCAATTTTTGCGGTAGGCCATGCATATATAAAACGAGGATCGTAGGCTTTACCACACATGGCATAATTACCTGCTCCATATGAGTTGCCAATAACAATGGTGATCTTCGGCACCACACTGTTGGCTACGGCGTTCACCATTTTGGCACCGTCTTTAATAATGCCGCTATGTTCGCTTCTGCTGCCTACCATAAAACCGGTTACATCCTGCAAAAACACTAATGGTATTTTCTTTTGATTACAATTGAGAATAAAACGGGCAGCTTTATCGGCGCTGTCATTATAAATCACGCCACCCAACTGCATTTCATTCTTCTTATTTTTTACGATGGTGCGTTGATTAGCAACAATGCCCACCGCCCAGCCATCGATGCGTGCATAACCGCAAAGAATGGTTTTGCCATAGTCTTGTTTGAACTGATCGAAATCGCTGTCATCAACTATACGTTCAATGATCTCAAGCATATCATAAGGCTTGCCATCAGCCGGAAACAATCCATACAGTTCTTCCGGATTTTTCGCCGGAGGTTTGGGAGCAACACGATCAAAACCGGCTTTCTTTTTTTCACCCAGCTTGCTCATCAGTTTTTTCACTTCATCCAAACATTCCTGCTCGGTTTTGAATTTATAGTCGGCAATACCACTCAACTCGGTATGTGTAACAGCGCCGCCCAATGTTTCGGCATCAATATCTTCACCTATTGCTGCTTTCACGAGATATGGTCCGGCTAAAAAGATGGAACCATTCCCTTCTACCATCAATGTTTCATCGCTCATGATGGGCAGGTAAGCACCACCCGCTACACAGGCGCCCATTACGGCTGCAATTTGTGTAATACCCATTGCACTCATCCGTGCATTGTTACGGAAGATGCGGCCGAAATGTTCTTTATCGGGGAAAATTTCATCCTGCATGGGAAGAAATACACCAGCACTATCAACCAGATAAATGACAGGCAAACGGTTTTCCATAGCTATTTCCTGCAAACGCAAATTCTTTTTACCACTGATGGGAAACCACGCACCGGCCTTTACCGTTTGATCATTTGCCACGATCACACATTGCCGCCCGCTTACATAACCGATGCCGGCCACTGTTCCGCCAGCCGGACAACCGCCCTGCTCAGCATACATATCGTAACCCGCAAATGCACCGATTTCAACAAATGGTTGATCAGCATCACGCAGGTATTCGATGCGTTCACGTGCAGTCAGTTTGTTTCGCTCCCGTTGTTTTTCGATGGATTTTTTACCGCCGCCTTCATAGATCTTTTGCAAACGTTTCCGCATTTCGGTGAGCGACAGCTTCATTGCATCTTCATTCTTATTGAACTGAATATCCATACAGCTAAAATTTAATAATTACAATCGTTAGCGCAAGATAAGGGCAAATCGCTGAAACGGAAACGCTGCCTGTTTTCTGTCAACAGTCTTATCTTTAAAACACAAACCTGCTTCATGCTTATTGCTGTACTACTGCTGGCCATTTTTGTTCTGATACTGCTCATTACAAAACTGAAACTGCATCCTTTCCTGGCATTGCTGCTGGTAAGTATTGCCACAGGATTACTGATGGGCATGAAACCCGATGTATTGGTTACAGCTATTCAATCCGGTTTTGGTGCCACCCTTGGTAAAATTGGATTGGTGATTATTCTCGGCGTACTCATCGGAAGTTTCCTGGAACATACAGGAGCTGCGATGGTGCTGGCCAAAGCAATTCTTTCAGTAATCGGACAAAAACGCATCATCACGGCTATGGGAGTTATTGGTTATATGATCTCCATTCCTGTTTTTTGCGACAGTGCTTTTATTCTATTGACCACACTCAATAAAACACTCAGCAAAAAAGCGGGGGTACGTGTAGCAGCCACTTCCATAGCACTGGCACTGGGTTTATTGGCAACGCATACACTTGTACCGCCCACACCTGGCCCGGTTGCCGCAGCAGGTATCTTGGGTGCAGATATCACAAAAGTGATACTGCTTGGTTTATTGGTTGCAGCCGTAGCTACTGCTGCTGGTATTTTGTTTGCAGGTAAAGTGGCGATCAAAACAATCATTGAAACAAAAGATACGTTGGCAGAAGTTGATCCCGTTCATCCTCCATCAACATTCAAATCAGTATTGCCGGTGCTGATTCCAATACTGCTGATCATTTTAAAGTCACTTAGCAGTTTTCTTGAAGATGATGGCTGGCAAGCGACACTGAAAGTAATTTTTTCATTTACAGGTGAACCATTTATTGCACTGTTGATCGGCTTTGCATTTTGTTTGTTGCTACCCTATCGACTCGATAAAAAAATGTTTGCTGTGGATGGATGGACGGGAAAAGCCCTGGAAAATGCAGCTTCCATTTTATTGATCACGGCTGCAGGTGGCGCATTTGGGAACGTATTGCAGCAAGCCGATGCAGCAGGTGAATTGGGCAAAGCTCTCACGGCTTCGTCGCTCGGTTTGTTTCTTCCCTTTTTGGTAGCAGCCGTACTTAAAACAGCACAGGGATCATCAACCGTTGCAATGATTACAGCAGCTTCCATTCTCTCGCCCTTACTGGTTCCGCTTGGTTTTACCAGTGATTGGGATAAAGCAACAGTTGTACTTGCTGTTGGTGCCGGTTCAATGGTCATCTCACATGTAAACGATAGTTTTTTCTGGGTGGTTACACAATTCAGCGGAATGGATGTAAAAACGGGATATAAACTGCATAGTCTCGGATCATTTGTAATTGGGATTACAGCAATGCTCGCCCTGTCAATACTATCTTTTTTCTTTCGCTAAACAATCATTCATGTGTTGCAAATTCGTTTATATTTGCAGCCCATCAGGGGAATTAGCTCAGTTGGCTAGAGCGCTTGCATGGCATGCAAGAGGCCACCGGTTCGAATCCGGTATTCTCCACATAAGCCTCTTCAAAGGGGCTTTTTTAATTTGTTTTATTTATATATTCTATACAGCACCAGGCTAGATCGCTATTATGTGGGATATACAGAGGATATTCCGAACAGGATAAGTCAGCATAATTCCGGTATTTCATCTTACACGTCCAAAGCAAATGACTGGGAATTGGTCTATTCGGAAAAGTATGAGACAAGGGTGGAAGCTTTCAGGCGAGAGCAATACATCAAGAGAATGAAAAGCCGGAAGTATATTGAATGCTTGATTGCCCCCAAATCCTAAGCGCTTGCATGCCCCGGGATGGTCGGGGAAGAGGCTACCGGTTCTCCTTACGGTACTATAAAAAACTCTGTAACGTTTTTTCTTTTATTCCATGAACAAGTTTATCCCTGGCCGTTTTATTACCTGATTATATTTCC
>CAYMSG010000134.1:0-8527 GCA_964392955.1 uncultured Chitinophagaceae bacterium
CAACAGCTTCCCTTTCCAGCCCATGGCCTGCCCTGCCCATTTATGCAGATTAAAACTATCGGTATGGCGGAAGATTTTCCCCTCCTTAAATTCAAACTCAGCATGAATGCGGTTGATGACCCGGCGACCGGTTGTTGAAAAAATGTACACAGCCACCCAATCGGCGCTGCCTGTTTGCGGTGGGTCACCTGCCTGATTTTTGGGTGGCTCACCGAACGTTGTCTGCACATGGCTGTACGTAATTTCCAATTCACCTTTGCTTCGTTCAATAAGCATTTTCCACATGGCGGGTACTTCTTTTCCCTTCAAACCCACAAATACTTCATCGGAAAAGGTAGCGTCGGGATGATAGCAAGCCTGCATTGTTTGCCAATCGCCTTTGGCAAAAGCCGTGTAAAACTGTTTAATGAGCTCTTCCATAAAAACTGATTTACCTGAACAATAAGCAGTAAGGTAAACATTCATTTGAACTATCTTGCCGGCTAAATTCTCAGCTTGGCAAGAATTATCTGTACTGTAACAAACGACCTAACGTATGATCAACGGATGATCCGCATCTGCAGTTCATTGGCGCAGCAGGGTTATGCAGTAACACTGGTTGGCAGAAAGCTGAAACAATCTTCTCCATTAGACAGCAAACCATTTTCACAAAAACGATTGTCCTGTTTTTTCAGCAAGGGTTTTTTGTTTTATGCCGAATATAATCTGCGGTTATTTCTCTGGTTACTGTTTCAAAAAGCAGATTGTATTTGTGCGATCGATCTGGACACTATTCTCCCCTGCCTGCTTGTTTCGAAACTCAAACGCACCCAACGGGTGTACGATGCACATGAGTTGTTTTGTGAGATGAAGGAAATAGTAACCCGCCCTTCACGCTACAAAACCTGGAAATGGATTGAACGTTTTGCTGTGCCGCAATTCAAACATGGTTATACTGTTTGCGAACCGATTGCTGATGAATTTGAGAAGATGTATGGCGTGAAGTATGAGGTGGTGCGGAATGTGCCTTTTGCGAACAGTTACGGGTTACGTGTTACGGGTTACGAAGAACCTGCGACCTACAATCTTAAACCTTCAACCTTCGACCTTCAAGCTTCAACCTTCTTCCTCTACCAGGGTGCCGTAAACGAAGGACGAAGTTTTGAAACCTTGATCCCTGCCATGAAACATGTAGCGGCCCCACTACACATTTATGGCGATGGTAATTTTCTAGTGCAAACGGAAGAATTGATCCGGCAAAATGAAGTGAAAGAAAAAGTTATACTGAAGGGGAAACGCACACCGCAGGAATTGAAAACAATCACTTCGCAGGCTTATGCCGGTATTACGTTATTTGAAAACAACGGTCGAAGTAACTATCTTTCGCTCGCCAACCGGTTCTTTGATTATATACAGGCAGGCATTCCGCAGTTGTGTGTTGACTACCCTGCCTATCGTGCCATTAATGATCAATATCACATTGCATTACTGATCCCCGATACAAATGCAGAAACAATTGCAGCGGGTTTAAACCTTTTGCTCTCTGATACTGTTTTGTATGAACGGTTACGATTGAACTGTAAAAAAGCAGCCGAAGAACTGAACTGGCAGCAGGAAGAAAAAATACTTATTTCATTTTACAAACATATCCTTGAATAAACAAATCCATATCGTTTCGTTTGATGTTCCCTTCCCGGCCGATTACGGAGGCGTGATCGATGTGTTTTATAAGATCAAAGCACTGCATGCAATTGGTGTGGCCGTACACCTGCATTGTTTTGAGTATGGAAGAGGTATACAAGCTGAGCTGGAAAAATATTGTGCATCGGTTCATTATTATCCACGACAGGAAGGACATAAAGGTTTTTCACTGCAAGTACCCTACATTGTTGCTTCCCGCAACGATGAGCAGTTGTGGAAACGCCTGAATGCAGACGAACATCCCGTTTTGTTTGAAGGCGTACATACTACTTACGGACTCAGTACCGGGGCTGTTACAAAAAAAAATATAGCCATCCGTTTACACAATACCGAGTTTGAGTATTACAAACAACTGAGCCAATGGGAAATTTCTGTAGTTCGAAAAGCATACATGCACCACGAAAGCAGGTTACTCAAACGGTATGAAGCCACTTTAAAAGATTATCAAATCCTCGCCTTGTCTCAACAGGATTGTGCCACGTATAAAAAACAATTCAAAGCAAATCATGTTTCGTACCTGCCAGCGTTTATCCCCAACAATATGGTGACCTGCAAAACAGGAACAGGAACATTTGCATTGTATCATGGAAATTTATCAGTCGCTGAAAATGAAAAAACAGCCACGTGGTTACTGGAGAAAATCTTTCGTGATCTTGAGATACCATTTGTGGTAGCAGGAAAAAATCCATCCCCCAAATTGATTGAACTCGCTCACAAACGACCGCATACCTGTATCGTGGCGAATCCGTCGGAAGCTGAGTTAAACGACCTGATGCATAAAGCACAACTGCATATATTGCCCTCCTTCACACAGTCGGGTATTAAACTGAAATTGCTGAATGCTTTGTTTAAGGGCCGTCATGTATTGGTGAATGATGATATGCTGCATGGTACAGGATTGGAAAAAGCATGCCAGTTAGCAAATAACCCGACAGAGTTGAAATACCACGGATTCCGTTTGTTTCACAAAGCATTTACGGACGACGATGTTGAATTACGGGAAGGCTTGTTACAAGAGCATTTCAATAATAAGAAAAACGCTGAGCTGCTTATGCATGCTCTACAGTAGCATTATCCCATACTTTACCGCCTTCGGTCTTCACCATGCGTGCGGGGAATTTTTTGATCACCATAAAATCATGGGTTGCCATGATCACAGCCGTATTGTAGTCTTTTGCCACCTGGATAAGCAGGTTCATGATTTCATCGCTTGTTTCGGGGTCAAGGTTTCCCGTAGGCTCATCAGCCAGTATTAATTTCGGAGAGTTGAGTAAAGCACGGGCAATATCCACACGTTGCTGTTCACCGCCACTCATTTCAAAGGTCATTTTAAAGCCTTTCGATTTCAAGCCTACTTTATCGAGTACATCATTGATCTTTTCTTCCATCAGGTTTTCATCTTTCCAACCTGTTGCCTTCAATACAAACTTTAAATTCTCATGTACGTTCCGGTCGGTGAGCAATTGAAAATCCTGGAACACCACACCGAGGCTGCGGCGAAGGAACGGAACTTTCTTCCAATCCATTTGTCGCAGGTTAAATCCGGCCACAGTAGCATCACCTTCTGTTAAAGGCAATTCGCCATACAATGTTTTCAACAACGATGATTTACCCGTACCTGTTTTCCCAACGAGGTACACAAACTCACCCTGATTTACGGTAAGGTTCACATCACTCAAAATCAAATTTCCACTCTGGTAAATATTAACGTTCTTTATTTCTACGATTGGAGGCATTATATTTGACTTTTGGCAAAAATAGACAATTCACAAACTTATAAAGACACTGTTTTGATTTTATGAAAAACTTATTGATTCTGCTAAGCCTGTTTGTTTCCTCGACTCTCTCAGCACAACAAGTTGATACATTAAAAACAAAAGAGATTGTAATATCAGATTCAGTTTTTCAAAAGGTTGAAATAGAAGCATCTTTTCCGGGCGGAGAACAAATGTGGAATAAATACATTCAATCAGTAATCGAAAAAAATATTAATAAAATCATTAAAGACAAAAAGAGCTTTGGCACCTGTGAAGTGCAGTTTATTGTTGATAGAGATGGAACCGTTACAAATGTTGAAGCACTTACGTTAAAGAATTCATACTTGGCAAAGGTTTTTACAAAGGCAGTTAAAGAAGGTCCCAGGTGGATACCTGCTTATCAATTCGGGAAAACAGTGAAAGCATGGCGCAGACAGAAAGTTACCATACTCCCTCCTGAAAAATAAACGAACAGGTAAAAATGATTACTTCTACATATCGTTAATTGTAATAATCAGCTGCAAAAATGAAAAACCTCATTCTGCTTTTTTTGACAATCAACTGCACATCCGTATTCGCTCAATCAGATACGGTAATTTCTAAAACAATTGTTGATCCAACCGCAATGGTTGCAGGATCATTCGGGGGTAATATGCAAGTTTCGAAATTTAAAGCAGCCCGAAAGATAGAAGTAAAAGGACCAGATACTACTGCCGTAGTTATATCTTATACAATTTATTTTCAGGGGAAAGGTTTTGAAGCAGCAACGGGTATGATAAAAAATATCAAAGGCAATTTGTTTACGAAAGATGTTGTCCGTTTACTTGCAAGATGTGTTCCCGGCAGCTCCGTAACCATCGATGATATAAAAGTTTTATCAGGCGGCGTTACCAAAAAGGTGCCGTCACTCCATTTTATTCTTCAGTAAAACATTCGATTTTCAGGCAGAAAAATTCTTTAACTAAAATTTTAGTTGTTAAACTAAATTTTTAGTTATATATTCGATCTATGAGTACAGAAAAACTAAAACCACTTACCAAAGCCGAGGAGCAGGTAATGCAGGCCATCTGGAAGCTGAACAAAGCCTTTCTTCGGGAAATTGTAGATGCAATGCCGGTTCCAAAGCCGCATCAGAATACCGTGGCAACACTGTTGAAAATTCTGATTGAGAAAAAATATGTAAAAGCCGATGTAATTGGCCGCATGCATCAATACTACCCGGCTGTATCCAAAGATCTGTATTCAAAAGCCAGTATGAAAAACCTGGTGAAAGGATATTTTCAAGGATCGTTTTCTGAAGCTGTTTCCTTTATGGTAAAAGAAAACAACCTGAGCATTGAAGAACTGGAACTGCTTTTACAAAATCTTAAAAAGAAATAACCATGACTGCCTTTGCTGAATACCTGTTGAAAGTAATGATCTGCTCCGGTGTATTGACCGGCTATTACTGGCTGGCACTGCGTAACAAATTATTTCACAGCTGGAACCGGTTTTACTTACTGGCAGCAGTTGTTATATCGTTACTGTTACCATTTGTCAAGATCAGTTTTATAACTGAACCACAGCCCGAAAACCTGCCTGCTTATACCGTTCTGCAAAGTGTTACTACCAACGAAGTTTGGTTTCCTGCGCAAACAATTGTTGCAGCCGAAACATTCACCAAAGAGCAGGCAGGCATTCTTGTATATGTACTTGTATCCATTGCACTTTTCATAACCTTGCTCGTAACATTGTTGCGCATCAAAAAGCTAATCACCGCTTACGAGCATTGGAAAATGAAAGACCTCACCTTTGTTGATACCGATGCAAAGGGTACACCGTTCTCCTTTCTTCACTTCATTTTCTGGAACCGGGAAATTGATTTTGAATCAGCACAAGGCCAACAGATTTTCAAACACGAACTGATTCATGTAAAAGAAAAACACAGCGTCGATAAATTATTCCTGCAGCTTGTATTAATTGTATGCTGGATCAACCCTTTCTTCTGGATCATCCGGAAAGAATTAACCATGATCCATGAATTTATTGCCGACCGGAAATCAGTAAAAGACAGTGATGCGTCTGCTTTGGCAGCTATGATCCTCACCGCTGCATTTCCCGGCCAAACCTTATCGCTCACCAATCCATTTTTTTATTCACCTATTAAACGAAGACTCCTTATGCTTTCCAAACTTCAAAACCCCAAAGTGGGTTACATCAGCCGCTTACTGTTACTGCCGTTGCTAACCATTTTATTTACGGCCTTTGCAATCAAGATCAAAGAGAACGATGCTGCTTCATCAAGTCCTGCGGCAGAGAAATTAGTACCCTTCGCAGCTTATTCCGGAGATAAACTTCAAACCAACATCGACCCTGGAATAAAATAAATGCCAACAAAAGATACGGTTCCTGAAAAAAACTCTGGAGCAGCCTCTGCAAACGCAGAGACAAATGCAGATTTTAAAGGAGGCTTAAAAGAATGGAATAAATACGTAGAAGCGTTTTTGGAACCGCACATTTCTTCACTTGATAAGGATCCGAGAAGTGTAAATAACAGTTGTCTGTTGCAATTCACTGTTCAAGAAGATGGGTCTGTTACAAACATACAAGTACTGACAAATACAGAAAGTGAATTGGCAAAGATCAGTGTAGATTTACTGAAAAGCAGCCCCAAGTGGCAGCCTGCATCAAAGAATGGCATTCCTGTTGCAACAGTTGTCAAAAGATCTGTAAACTTTTTTGATAAATATGGCCGGGCACGAATGAAAGAGATGACAAAAACATCCGAGCAAAAAGAAACAGGATTAGCTGCAATTGCAGAAAAGCATGGGCTTCATATTCTGAACGGAAAAGCCATAACGAAAGATGAAATGATTAAATTCATTAAGGAAAATAAGAAACATGACAACTGGAATATAAGTTCTACCGACGGTGGTGGTGGACGCATACGGTTTGGTGAAAAAGGCAGTAATGGTGTTTTTGAATTAACAACTACAGAAGTAAGACCTACTGTAGCTATTGCTGCTGAAAACATTAATATTCTTTATGCAGCGATTGAAAATCCTTTAAGAGTTGCAATCAGTGATGTCCCTGAAACTCATTTAGAAATCGAAGCTTCACAAGGAACACTTGAGAAAAAAGGGAACAGGTATGTTCTCAAAAATTTAAAGACGGGCGAGGTTGTCATAAAGATCGGGTACTATTATAAAACCGATCAAAAAAAGATTGAAGAGGTTCGCTTTAAAGTAATCCAGGCACCCGAACCTGCAGTTACTCTTGCCGAATCAAGAGGCGGTAGAATTGCAGCAACTAAAATTCTTCAGGCAAAACAACTAACGATTGATGAAGATTGGGAAATAACAAACTATACCATTTACTTTACTGGCCGGGGCTTTAGCGAACCGTTTTATGTAGCAGCCAACAAATCACCGGAATTTAACCAACGGGTACTTGAAGCTATTGCGAAATGCGGGCCCAGCACTACAATAGTTATTGATGAAATTCATGCGAAGTATAAAAAAACAGGACAACAAAAAATACTGCAACCCCTCGCATACAATCTTTACTAAATCAAAACACTAGTTCCTCATCATTTAATTGAATCACTAATTCTTTTTTCTCACTTGCTTCTACCCTGCCAATCACCTGT
Organism: uncultured Chitinophagaceae bacterium; assembly: GCA_964392955.1. Taxonomy (GTDB): domain Bacteria; phylum Bacteroidota; class Bacteroidia; order Chitinophagales; family Chitinophagaceae; genus Lacibacter. The sequence goes on from CAYMSG010000134.1 coordinate 7,066, forward strand.
GCATCTACACCAAATGACTTTGAGATGCTGATCAACGTATCAGCATCTTTTTCGTTGGTGTAAATCTCAAGTCGTGTACCCATGTTGAACACCTGGTACATTTCACGAGCATCGGCACCGGAAGCATCTTTGATGAGATCAAAAATAATGGGGGGAGTAAACAAATTGTCTTTTACAATTTTCATCGGTCCCGGTAAATATTTCAGGCATTTGGTTTGCCCGCCACCGCTGCAATGGATCAATCCATGCACTGCATCAAAATGGTTTTGCAGAATTTCCTTCAGCACTGGCGCAAATGTTCTTGTTGGTGAAAGTAACAATCGGCCGATCAATGAAGTTTCACCATTTGGCAGTTGCACCTCATCTGCCAAGCGATGTTTGCCAATATACACCACCTCATCACTCAACTTCGATTCAAATGTTTCAGGGAAATGATGCGCATAATATTTTTCCAATACATCATGGCGTGCACTCGTTAAACCATTACTGCCCAAACCACTGTTGTACGATGTTTCATAATTCGCCTGACCAAACCCGGCCAACCCAACAATTACATCACCCGCTTTGATCTTATCATTACTGATCACTTTGTTTTTTGGCCAACGGGCCGTCATGGTTCCGTTCACCGCAATGGTACGCACCACATCACCCACATCAGCCGTTTCGCCACCGAGGTAATGAATGTTTACACCATACTCTTTCAACTGTGCAAATAACTCAGCCGAACCATTTATGATCTGCTCCAGCACTTCACCCGGGATCAATGTTTTATTACGGTCAACTGTTGAAGAGAATAAAATATTATCGTAGATACCAACACAAAGCAGGTCGTCCAGGTTCATCACAATTGCATCCTGTGCAATGCCTTTCCAAACAGATGCGTTACCGGTTTCTTTCCAATACAAATAAGCAAGAATACTTTTTGTACCGGCACCATCGGCGTGGGTTACGTTTACCCAATCAGCATCGCCACCCAGGTAATCGGGATAGAGTTTGCAAAAGGCATTGGGATATAGTCCCTGGTCGAGATGCTCTACCGCTTTGTGTACTTCCTCTTTTTGTGCCGATACGCCCCGTTGATTGTATAAAGACATGCTGCTGTGTTTGAGAGCCGCAAAACTAACACTTCCACGCATCAAATGTGTTACTTTTGCCACTTCAAATTATGAAGGTTTACAGAAGTCTGCAGCAGTTGCCCGTTTTTAACAGGGCCGTTCTTACCATCGGCACGTTTGATGGCGTACATCTTGGTCATCAGCAGATCATCCGTCAGCTATTGATGGAAGCAGAAGAATCAAGTGGTGAATCGGTGCTGATCAGCTTTTATCCGCATCCCCGGAAGATCGTACAGCCCGACAAATCCATTGCCGAACTCACCACATTGGACGAACGGATCGATTTACTGAAACGCCAGGGATTGGATAACCTGGTAGTGGTTCCATTCACCAAAGAGTTTTCGGAG
>CAYMSG010000135.1:0-8492 GCA_964392955.1 uncultured Chitinophagaceae bacterium
GTTGCAATGGGGTTGTGAGCACTACCTTCCATTTTCACCACTTCACCAAAGCCAAATTTCTGGTGTTCCACTTTTTGTCCCTCCTGTAAGTTGGAGGTATCACTAGCCACAAAATCTGGTGCCGGTTTATGCTCCACTGTTTGCGGCCTAGCAGCAGGTGTTAAGTAAGAAGGCTTGGGTTGTGGTTTAGGTGGAGCGCCATAGCGTTTCTCTGCATGGGCAGCATCGTTGCTGTCGGCTTTGTTACCCCATCCTTTCATCCGGTCAAATGCAGAGCCACCACCAAACGAAGAACCCTGGTTGCGCAACCCGCCACCGGCATAACTCTTATCTACAAACTGTTCGGGTAATTCTTCCAGGAATCGACTGGGATCGTTTTGTACAATTTGTCCAAACTTATAACGTGTGTTGGCATAACTGATCCAGAGTTTTTTCTTCGCTCTGGTGATCACTACATAAAACAAGCGACGTTCTTCCTCCAACTCTTCTCTCGTGTTAATGCTCATCGCATTGGGAAACAGCATTTCTTCCAACCCGGCTGCAAACACACATTCAAACTCCAGTCCTTTTGCTGCGTGGATGGTCATCAGTTTCACACTGTCAGCATTGGGGTCTTTATCATCGGCATCGGTTAACAAAGTGATCTGTTGCAAATAAGCACCAAGTGTAACAGCCCCCTCCCGTCCCCCCGAGGGGGAAGCCTCAGCCGCACCTGCCTCGCCTGTCAAAGTGTTTGCATTGTTATTCGCATCGTTGAAAAGCGATGATTGTGAGTTGGCTGTTTCTCCTCCTTCGGGGGAGGTTAGGTGGGGGCTATCTTCTACCACCACACCATCATCATCAATCTGGTTTCTGTTGGCCGTATCATCCACCCACTCTTTAATCGAGTTGAGCAACTCCTGGATATTCTCATACCGTTGCAATCCTTCGGTACTCTTATCGTTAAATAATTCTTTTACAATATTGGTTTGCTTGCCTACATGCACCGCTACTTCGTAGGCATTTTGCTTTTGCAGCATGCTGGCAAAACTGCGGATCATGGTTACAAAACCATCAATGGCTTCTAAGGTGCCTGCTTTAAAACCGAATTGCTGTGCACGGGTGAGCACTTCCCACATGCTGATGTTTTGTTCATTGGCATACAACACACATTTATCAATGGTTGTTTTACCAATGCCTCTTGCCGGATAGTTGATGATCCGCTTCAGCGCTTCCTCATCTCTTGGATTCACGATGATGCGCAGGTAAGCAATAAAATCTTTGATCTCTTTACGCTGATAGAAACTGATACCTCCATAAATGATGTACGCAATACCCATGCGGCGCAAGCTTTCTTCAAACGCACGGCTCTGTGCGTTGGTGCGGTAGAGAATCGCAAAATCTTTATTGCGGTAATGATTGCGAAGCTTCTGCTCCTGGATGGTATCAGCTACAAATTTCCCTTCATCATTATCCGTCATGGTACGAACCAAACGGATTTTTTCTCCTTCACCATTATCGGTAAACAGGGTTTTTTCAATCTGCCCCTTGTTATTGGCAATTACTTCGTTGGCAACACTGAGAATGTTTTTTGTACTGCGGTAGTTCTGTTCCAGTTTCACCACGTGTACGTTGTCGTAATCTTTCTGGAACATCAAAATGTTTTCGATGGTAGCTCCACGAAAACTGTAAATACTTTGTGCATCATCACCCACCACACACACATTCTCATGCATGGCTCCCAACAACTTAATGATCTCATATTGTGCCGGGTTGGTATCCTGGTACTCATCGATCATAATATATTTAAAGCGGCGCTGGTATTTACTTAAACTCTCCGGTACATTTTTCAGCAACTCATAAAACTTGATCAGCAGATCATCAAAATCCATGGCTCCGTTTTTGAAACAACGGTTAGCATAGGCAGTGTAGATCTGTGCAATAGCCGGACGGTTGGCCCGCATATCTTCCTGCTGAATATGATAATCTGTTGCATACTCAGCCGGACCAACCAATGCATTCTTGGCCGATGAAATACGATTGTAAACGGTGGATGGCTTGTAGTGTTTATCATCCAGGTTCATTTCATTGATCACCGTTTTGATCACACTCTTGGCATCATCGGTGTCATAAATCGTAAAGTTGGATGGATACCCGATCCTTGTGGCTTCGCTTCGTAAGATGCGTGCAAACACACTGTGAAACGTACCGATGTATAAATTCCTTGCTTCCTGGTTGCCGAGAATATGCTCCACACGTTCTTTCATTTCCTTCGCCGCCTTGTTAGTAAATGTGAGCGCAAGGATGTTAAATGCATCCACACCCTGCGCCATCAGATGGGCAATACGGGTGGTAAGTACTTTTGTTTTCCCACTACCCGCACCCGCCACAATCATCAACGGACCGTTGATATACGTAACCGCTTCTTTCTGCCGCTCATTCAGTCCTTGTAAATAATCAATCATAAAACGAAATAAGCCTGCAATTTACGGCTTGCAAACGGGAGATGCATTGCTGTGGAGAAAGAAAAATAACGATCATACAACGTTACTCTTATGCAGCACATCTGTTTCTGAGCATTGAACAGAAATACCGATTTATGGGTATCTCTTCTTCGGCCGATAATCTTTACTTTTAAACAATCATGTCCCTGCGAATTTTTTTACCCATATCACTCTTCCTGCTGTTTGGTATAACAAAATCTTTATCGGCCCAGCAAACAGCCAAAGGTTCGTCTGAAGAAGAAGTGGAAACCAAAGAAATCAAAACAACCTTTGCGGTGGTGATCGGTGTGTCGGAATACGATGCACCACGGCTCAAACTCAACGCAGCCGATAAAGATGCGGCCCTGTATGCACGCTTTTTACTGGAAACGAAGAAAGTAACACAGGCAAACATTCAACTGCTCCTAAACAAAAAGGCCAACAGCCAGGCAGTGAACGCAGCCATCCGGTCGTTGCAGCAAAAGCCAATGAAGAAAGGGGATGAGGTGATCATTTATTTTTCAGGACACGGTGATATTCAGAAATCAAAAGATACCGCCAACAAAGATGGTTATGTAGGATACCTGCTTTGCAGTGATGTAAATATTGAACGGGCATATACAGGTGCACAAGGCACATTGAGTTTTAAAGACCTGAATGAAACAGTTACATTCCTCACACAAAACGGAGTGGAAGTAAGTCTTGTATTGGATGCCTGCCACAGCGGACAAACAGTGAACGAAGAAGGTGCCGATCTGTTGAGCGAATCAGCTCTTACATCGTTCCGCAACACTATCCGTTATTTGAGTTGTGGTGCCAATCAGCGTTCGTTTGAAAGTGAAAGTATCGGTCATGGTTTTTTCACCTACTACCTGGTACAGGGAATGATGGGCGCTGCTGATAACAGTCCGGCCGATAACAAGATCAAAGTAAACGAGCTCAATATTTACGTGTACAACAGCGTGTACGAAGAGTCAAAAGAAAAACAGGAACCGAACATCGGCGCCTCATCGGGCGGCAAAGTGGTGATGACCATTTCACCCGAAATAAAAAATATTGCCTTGACCAACCTGCGGCAAAATGCATTGCTGGCCATCAAGGAATCCAACACCACCGGTCGCTCCTTTGGTATTGAACCCAATCCAACACTCACCAGCTTACACGCCACACAGCAACAGCAACTCGACCGCTTAAACAGTTTGCTGCAGCAACCAACACCTGCTTACAAAGAAGCAGTGGCATTGTATCTTTCATTCACAAAACAAAAAAGCTTTCCGAACGATTGGCTGCGTTTCATAAAACTGAAACTGGTTCAGCAAATGGGGATTGATCCGCAACAGGCAGTGAACACGGTATTGCTGGGTAAAAACAATCCACCTGCTGCTGCTTATTTTATGGCAGCCGCCAATCAAAGCAAACTCATTCTTTCCGTTCTTGATACGGCTGATTATGGCTATAGCATTTATTATATCTATGCCCGTTATTTAGAAGCTTACTCGTACCTGCGTGGTAAAAATTATAAAATGTACACCACTGCCAAGCAACTGTTGCATGAAGCGTTGTTGAAAGAACAGGATGCTGCCTTTGTATTGCACGCATTGGGTTTGGTAGCCGAATACCAGGATGATTTCCCCTTAGCTGAAAAATATTACCGGCAGGCGATTGAACTCATCCCCACCTGGACCTATCCACGCAGCAGTCTTGGCAATGCACTGCGTGATCAGAACCGTTATACAGAAGCCATCGAGGTGTTTAAAGAAGTGATCCGGTTGGCACCGGGTTTCAGCTGGCCGTATAACAACCTCGCCAATGTGTATTATGATTTGAAACGATACAAAGAAGCCGAACAACTGTACAACTACTCCATTGAAATTGATACACTCGACGCAGCTGTGGAATTAAGCAACCTCGGATTGATTTCGAAAGACAGGGGAAATATTAAAAAAGCAGAAGATTTTTTTAAACGGGCACTCGCCGCCGACAGCAGCTTTGTATATGCTTATCATCACCTGGCTGAACTCTACGAAAAGATCAACGCCAAACAAACATCTGAACTGCTTCTCCGCTCTATTGCACGTGAACCGTTTTTTGCAGAAGGCCTGGCCGAGTTAGCCGATCACTATCGTTTAGGGCCATCCGTTGCAGAATGGAAACTGGCCGATAGTTTATACAGTGTGGCCATCAGCAACAATCCCTATTACACCTGGGCGTATGCAGGAAAAGCATGGGGCAAAGCACAATTGAAAGATACTGCCGAAGCCATCCGCTTGTTTGAAGAAAACATCCGCATCAATGCAGATAAACCATCGGCTTATGGCTATTACGGATATTATTTTCATTTCAACAAAAAATACAACGAGGCCATACAGTGGTATAAAAAAGCACTGGCCATAAGCCCCTGGTATTGGGATGGTTATGAGTGGATGCATGAAACATGGATCAAATTAAACAAAGCTGACAGTGCGTTGGCCATTCTGCAACAGGCGGAAAAATACTTCGATCAAAACCCGGATCTCTACAATTTACTCGGCAACTATTATTATGCAGCCGGCAATTTCAAACAGGCAGCCGCACAATATGCCAAAGCATTGACCGCCGACAGCAGCTATGCAAATGCTTATGGCAACCTTGCTTACACCTCACTTGAGATCAACGATTTCAAAAATGCAGTCGTGTATTTTAAAAAGGCACATGAAAATGATCCGTTGTTGTTTCCGTTGAAAGACCTGGTATTGATCTTTATTGACAAAGCCGATAATTTATTGCTGGAAGGAAAGAGCAGTGCAGCACTGGAATTACTTGCATTGGCCGATGATTGGATCCCTGCCGATCAACCGGCCTATCATATCAAAACGGCGCAGTTGTATTATCTCGAAGGAAAATACAAACAAGCCATTCCAATTTTAGAACGAAGCATCCGGCAACCCGATCTTTCGGAAAGTTACCGTTACCGTTTTTTGCAATTGCTGGGTTGGTGTAATGCAGATGCCGGCAATTATACAGAAGCAATCAAATTGTTTGAACGTTCGCTTACACATGCAACCAATCCATCGCATCTCGGGTTGGCGGCCGCCTTGTTTGCTGCCGGTGAAAAAGAAAAAGCAACAATCTTGCTGCAGAAAGAAAATCAAAACAACAGCAACTGGAAAAATAAAACAGGCTGGAGCAAACTTTACAGCCCGGCCACGATTGAATTATTAGACAAACTGAACCTTCTTCCCTGATATGATCCGCATCCCACATCTGGTAATTGTATTTCTCTTCTTCATTACAACAACTGCAACAGCAGGTGTTAATATCAAGAATGGAAATTTTTATATTTCCTATACTGATCATGACCTTGCCAAGTACAACGGCTTTGAATTAATGCGTACCTACAATTCCAAATCGGTTGAAAAAGGATTGTTTGGTTTTGGATGGGGTTCCGAAATTGAAACAAGACTTTACATCATTGGCGACGGACATATTCTCATCAAAGAATACGGGGCCGGCTCGGGTAACCAGTTTTCACCAGTAGCAGAAGATGAAGCACGTATTACCGAATGCATCAATCAACTGGTAAAAGCAGCATTGGAGTATGAAGACATTGAGAACAATCCTGTTTCGATCAATGCCTTTCGTCGGCTGATGCGCAGCAGTCTCGAAGACCGGTTTAAAAAATGGATGCTGTATGAAGAGGAAGGTTTGTTGCTGCCACCTGCATTATCTTCCAATGAAAAATGGATCAGTTATGATCTGGGTTACCAGCAACTGATGAAAACAAAAACCGGTTTTCAACGCATCAATGATGATGGCAGCTACGATCTCTTCAACAACAAAGGGCTCTTCATCGGTCGCTATGCCGCCAACGGAAGAGTAGTATATACCATTACTTACAATGCCAACAATACCATTGCATCGCTCAAAGACAAAGGCGGCAATATCTTCCAGTTTACCACTGATGAACAAGGCCGTGCAGTAACCATTAAAAGCAGGCAAGGCACTTCGTATTACTGGTACGATGGATTGGTGCTGGTGAAAACAAAAGACATTGCCAACAACACTTATGGTCATTCGTACGACTCTTCGTACAACATGATTGCGATCCATTACAGTGATGGTACCAGCATGCGCATGGAATACGAAACCACAACCCTCTTCTGTAAAAAAGTAACCCAACCCAATGGCGATGTAACCGAGTACGAATACAAAACATTTTATGATGTGGAAGGAAACGTCAACGATAATCATTACGCCACACTTGTACTTTCCAAACCAAAAGACAGTACAAAAACCGACAGCACCTATTATGAATATGAAATCAAAGACAAACCCGATGGCAGCTCTTATATGTATCGTTTCTACTACAATAAAAACGGTGAAGAGTTTGAAGAACTGAATAACGAAGAATGTGAATTGCCTGTGTTTGTGCGCAAGGGAAGCAACATCGACAGTTTTACATACAACAGCAATTGTATCACCATTTCAAAATCGAACGATACCCTGCTGATCACCGCCGATATTGATACAGCATGGAACAAAGCCAGCCGTTTGGTTTTTACAAACAGAAAAACAAATACCGTCCGTGAAAAAACGATCCGGTATAACAGCAGCGGAAACCCTGTGTTAATGACAGATGGTGCCGATACCACAAGCATCCGTTACAATGCGGCACAAAAAGTAGTGGCAATAAAATCAGGAAAAACGGAGCTGCTGTACAAATACAATAAGTTTGAACAACTGCTGTCGGTCACACTCACCGGAACCGGTGAATTGGTTTTTGTGTACGATGAGTTAGGAGCACTGTTACGAAAAGAAAGCAAACAGGGAAAAGAAACCGCTGCATCAATTGAAGCCGTCTACAACGAGTTACAGAAACGGATCAGTGTTACATCCATTCTGTATGATATGTAACAGGTCCTTGCATCATACGCAACGATTGCAATAAATTTGAAATTATGAAACGGAACCTGCTGTTACAGCTTTGCTGTTTATTTCTCTTCTTCCCGTTGCTGAATCATGCGGGAGTGAACCTGAAGAATGGAAATTTCTATATTACCTATACCGATCATGATCTGAAAGGTCGCAACGGCCTCAGCATTGATCGTACTTATAATTCAAAAACAACTTCGATCGGGCTGTTTGGTTTTGGCTGGGGCTCCGAATTTGAAACCCGGCTCTTTACCGTAGGCGATGGAAGTGTTTATATCCGTGAACATGGTGGCGGCGGTGTTACAAGCTTTGTACAAACTGCCACCGATGAACTGTTGCTTACTTCCTGCATCAACAGCCTGGTAGCAGCAGCCATTGAAAAAGGAGATATTGCCAACAACCCCGTTGCCATCAACAACTTTAAAAAACTAATGCGGGAGAGCGAAGAGCGGCGCAGGAACAGCTGGGAAAAATATGCCGCTGCCGGATTGGTACCGGCAACGGTGTTTGCAGAAAACACAACATGGAATTCACGGGATATGGGCAGCCAGGAGCTTGTAAAAACAGCCACCGGTTTTAAACGCAGCTACAGCGACGGAACTTATTTTCTCTTCAATAATGATGGCTTGTTTACCGGCAAGTATGATAAATACGATCAACCGGCCTACACGCTTTCTTACAATGAAAAAAAGCAGCTTACACTAATTACTGATAAAGGCGGCAACCAATACAACATCACAACCAATGCAGCAGGATTGATCACACGCCTGCAAACAAGCCAGGGTGTTTCAACATACCTCTACAACGGCAACAGTCTCATCAGCACCACCGATGCGGGAGGAAATAAATACAATTATACGTACGATGACAAATACAATATGACCAGCATTGGCTACAGCGATGGCTCTTTTTTAAAAATTGAATACTACAACGTAACACTGTTTGTAAAAAAGATCACCGACAGAAATGGCACAGTTACCGAATATGTATACCAGACGTTTTATGATGCCGATGGAAAAGTCAACGACAACCACTATGCCACCTGGGTGATCAAAGCAAACCGTAGTACCGATGCACCCGACAGTAATTATTACGAATACGAAACACGGAAAAAGCCAA
>CAYMSG010000136.1:0-8482 GCA_964392955.1 uncultured Chitinophagaceae bacterium
ATCAGTACTATTTCACGTGGTTTAAAACAACTGGCCAAGGAATTGAATATTCCCATCATTGCATTGTCGCAGTTGAGTCGTGAAGTGGAAAAGCGGAAAGATGGAAACAAGATGCCGCAGTTGAGTGATCTTCGTGAATCGGGTGCTATTGAACAGGATGCCGATATGGTGATGTTCCTGTACCGACCCGAGTATTACGATATTACGTCGAATGAATTCGGCGAAAGCAACCGTGGTGAAACGCATGTGCGGATAGCCAAGCACAGGAACGGTTCGTTGGAAACAATCAAGCTCCGTGCATTATTGCATATTCAGAAATTTGTGGAAGATGAATCGGGCGATAGTATGGGTGGAGGATTTGGAGGTTCGCAAGGCCCATTACCGGGCGGACCCGGTATGATGCCCGGCGGCGGTAACTGGAAACCTGTACCAACCGATGATGGCCCGAAAGTATTTGTACAGAAAGGTAGCAAGATGAATGATATGAATTTTGATGAGGAAACGCCGTTTTAGATTTTTCAAGAATATTTTGTCCCGATAGTTATCGGGATTAGATTTGTCCCGCTTGCTACAGGCGGGACAATTTTTTATGGCACTTCCATTCTTTTATATTGAATCTTTTGATGCATCGCAGCAACTCATTACGCTGAATGAAGAAACGTCTAAACACGTAGTGCAGGTGTTGCGGATGCAGGTGGGAGAGCAATTGAATTTAACCGATGGGAAAGGAAGTTTGCTCACGGCTGCCATCAGTGATGCACATAAGAAACATTGTGTGGTGCAAGTGAAAGCTGTAAGCTGCACGCAGCAAGCTGCACGCAAGACAACCGTTGCAGTTTCATTGGTGAAGAATGCAAGCCGGTTCGAATGGTTTTTAGAAAAAGCAACAGAGATCGGTGTAACAGAAATTATTCCCTTGCTCTGTGAACGTACAGAGCGGCAACATTTCCGTTACGACCGGATGAAAGGAATTATAGTAAGTGCAATGTTGCAAAGTCAGCAAACTTGGATGCCTGTATTGCATGAACCCATCAAATTTGAAAATTTGAAAATGATGCAATTTGAAAATGCGTTAAAACTAATTGCTCATTGCGAAGAAACAACGAAGACCCCATTTTCAAATTTTCAAATTGATCAATTTTCAAATTGTATTATCCTCATTGGTCCGGAAGGAGATTTTACAACAAATGAAATTGAAACTGCTATTGCCGGCGGTTATCAACCGGTAGCGCTTGGTGAAACAAGATTGCGAACCGAAACTGCTGCTGTAGTGGCATCGGCATTATTAAAGATCCGGTAAGAATAAGGTGACGAAGTTATGAACCGTGGTTCGCACAGTTGAACGTGGAACCAGTAGTGGAAGATCAGTTCACAATTTTGTTGGCGCAACTGCTGCTGGCGAATGCTTCCGGTTTGGCTTTAAAGGCAAAGCCCATTCCGAGAATATAGCCCATTGCTTCCCGCAAGGCTTCATTGCTTTTGAAATGCGGATTGGTGTTAATGTCGGCATGTACTTCCATGTCCACATCATACTCCGTAAAGAGTTCACACAACTCATACGCAATTTCAATACTCTTGGCAACTTCTACCAGCATACGTTCCTTAATGGAATACTTCTGCCGGTTTTTTTCATTGTGGATGAACATAAAGCCACCATGTCCTTCCCGCAGGAAAACGATCACGGTTGCAAATTCAGTTTCACTTCCTTTTACCTGGCTGTCGGTGCCAATACATACTTTCAGGCGAAACCCTTTTTCCGTTTCTCTGAGAATAGCTGTACGTACTTCCTCTTTGATCGGGAGTTTGATGTGTTCGCCATTAAATTTTCTCCAGTTCATAAAATGGGGTTTCCCTAATTTACGAAACTATTTCCGGCCGCTGCAAGTTTGTGGAGTTATGTGTTTATTAACAGTTGGGGATAAACGAAGTAGACGATAGACCACAGTCGACAGACCATGGAGCACTTCATAAGCTGTAAACCTCTTACGAAAACTTCAATTAAAGAATCAATATTGGCCGGTGCTTAGCAATACCAATGTGCATGCTTCCATGGGTTCGATATTATTTTGAATGGCCAGTTTCGCAAGCTCTTCATTTTCTGCACCGGGGTTGAAGATGATGCGTTTGGGATGTAAGCCGATGATATAGTCGTAGTATTCTTTTTGATGAGCAGGATTCAGGTACAGCGTGACTGTATCAATATCTTCCAACTGTACTTTTTCTGTTTCAATTACAACATCAGCAACTGTTCCTTTGTGCTTCCCGATTCCAACTACTTCATGCCCTTTGGTCAACAGGCTTTTCATAGCCAGGTAGCTGTAGCGATGCGGTTTGTCGGATGCGCCGAGTACAAGTGTTTTCTTTTTCATGTTATTCTGGTATTATGAAAGTAATTTTCTGTCTTCTCCAAGCTTTTACGTTTCTTCCGCTTTGGAAAGCAGGATCCCAGCGTGGGCCTTTTCTGATAGCATTTACAGCCATAATATCCAAGAGTGGTATTGAACTGTTTAATGCCTCTACAGAACAAACTTCACCATCTTTACAAACAACAAATTGAACTTCTATTGTCATTTTCTGAGGTTTATTGATTGCCATCACTAAATCCGGCAAACTCAATTGTTTTGTTATGTGCTTTGTCCACCCTTTTTCGCCACCGGGAAATTTTGCTTCAACTTCAACAGTTGTAAATGTGCTTGTACTATCTTTTTTCAAGTGTTCCTGTTGTAGCAAAACAGTTTTCTTTTTTTCTTCTTCCGCACTTGCGGAGTCTATTAAAGGCGCTGTTTTACTTGTAGATTTTACAACATAATGTAAAGAATCGTACATTTTTCCTTTATCATTAAAAAAATACCAGAACCCACTTGGTCTTCCATCAACATAACTTCCTTTGTACTTCAGTTTTCCTTCCCATGAAAATGTATGCGGACCAATTGGAATTTGAAATGTGCTGTCTGTATAAAAACCAGTTCTTACGATTCTGCTTTTCCCATCATAATCGGTGTACGCCCAGTATCCCTTGTAAGGTTGCGAAAGCCTTACAAAGAAAGCTTCTTTCTCGTCTGTTGTTACTTCAAAATAGCGATTTAATAAATCCTGCTTTACGTTTTGAGAAAAAGATGAAGTTGATGTAAATAGTAAAATGGTTAATAGGGCGATATCTTTCATTGGTCAAAAATATCACTTTACCTCTTAAAATAAAGATGGAAAAGATGAATCTTATTCCAGGCAATTCATAAATACTGAATAAGGTTTGAAACAAACAACCAGATAAAAACCACTGCAAATGTGATGAACAACGTATTCATCAACACTTCTCCAATTTTAAAGATGAGCTTATTTGGAATTTCATACATAGGATAATAGGCAAATTGTGTAATGACTTTGCCTGTCCAGTAAGCCGCTATCAACCCGGTTATTGCAACAGCAAGCGAACTGCCATTCTTTAATTCATCAGCAAGTAAGAATGAGATCAAGCCAAAGGAAAAGTTTAACCCTTGTATGTAGCGGCCATATGTTTTAGCGATTTCCTGGTTAAGAGGTTTCAGTTTTTTGATATCATTATACCAATCAAAAACTTTGTGCCGCACATAAGGATAAACCATGGCTGTAAAAATTTGGCCGGCAGCGCCAACATAAATAAGCCAGTTGGGGATTGTGTAGTTCATAACAATTTATTTAGTGGTGAGTTATTTCAAATGCACAAACTCTCTCAGCTTCAGAAATTGCAATTCACGCCAACAGATATAAGTATACGTGATGGCCATAAAGGGTGCGGCATACAATAAAATAAACAAACCAATACCAAGGGGTGTAAGCAATAAAAGGATTGCCGTGAGCCAATGATAATAAATACGCCAACTCCGGCTGCCCGTCAGTTCTTGTTTAACCGCATGAGCGATCATGCTGATCAATTGCACCGCACCAACTGTATAGTAAGCAGTAAACAACAAATTGTTGTTCTTGGTAAGTATGTAAGTGATCGTAAAACCAAAAATGAGAAGAAGGTTAAGATAGAGTTCAAATTGTTTGAGCTGTTTCATTTTCAAATATTTTAATATTTCAGAAAAAAATGAAAATTCTTTGTTTTAAAAAAGCCGAACGAATCGGCTGTACTGATCTGCGGTCAATTATTTAAAGAGCTTCAATGCTGTACTGATGAACCAGTTCTCATCACTCTTCACTACCACGTCGAGCATACTATCTGCATGAGCACCAAATTTTTTAATACCACTAATGGTATCGAGAAATGTTTTTACTTCCTTATCTTTTTTATCGCCATCCACTTTGCTTAACTGATCCATCAGTTTCATCATGGGATCAAGTTCACGCTTCTTCCGTTCTTTAATGATCTGTCGTGCTACTTTCCAGATATCTTTTTCTGCTGTGAAATATTCTTTGCGTTCGCCCTGGATCAACACACGGTCAACCAACCCCCAATCGATCAGGTCACGGATGTTCATGTTCACATTCCCCCGGCTGATATTCAACTGGGCCATCACATCGTCCTGCGTAAGCGGGTCAGGACTGATCATCAGCAATGCGTGTACCTGTGCCATGGTGCGGTTAATGCCCCAGTGTGTACCCATGGCGCCCCAGGTGCTGATGAACTGTTGTTTGGCTTCCGATAATTTCATGGCCCTAAGTTAGCAAACAATTCCGAATTTTCAGTAATTACTGAAAATTAATTTTTTAATAAGATTGGCCGTGGGTAAGGCGTATCAAGGGTTTGGCCAGGAAGGGCAGCGTTTTGACTGAATTGATGAAAAGATTGGTGACGTTTGACTTGCCAAAGAAACATTGAATCAGCCGGCCGGTTTTTAATCGTTTCGCAAACTGTTGCTGCCAGTTGCGGCTGTAAAACTCTTCCATCTGCTCCCGTGTGATTTGCTGTTGCAGAAACGCATGCACCTGTTCATACGCCAGTTTACTTCCATGCATGGCCATGCTCATGCCATTGCCACAAAGTGGCGTGATCATTCCTCCTGCATCACCGATCATCAATACATGCTGTTCTACCTGTTGCTTTTGTTCAAAGCTGATCTGTGAAATGGTAACAGGCGAATCGTATAGAAATTCAGCTTCGGCAAATATTTTTTTGAGCTGTGGGTTTTTGCAGAGAATGTTTTTTTCCATCTGCTGAATACTGTTATTGCTTTTTTGCAGATTAACAGCAGTGGTTAAATAACACAGACAATATTTTCCATCTTCAATTTGTGAAATGCCACAATATCGTTTGGGCGATTGATACTGATATGATATTTAACGCCGATATAGTTGTTGAGTTTATTTGGTTTTTGCTGTACAAAATTTCGATTCCATTTTACATCGAGATTACTTCGTTTGCCAAAACAACCTGCGGCAACTGTTGCAGTAAACTCACCGGCAGTTGAATGAATGATAAATGCATTGTTCTGAAAAATCACATCATTCACTTTTGTTTCCTCAAGTAAAAGAACATTGTGTTGCCGGGCAATGGTGGCGAGCATTTCATCAAGTTTATATCGACTGATGCCAAAGCCGCCAAGTGGCAGTTCATGTTGAAAAATATTTCCATTCGGTGACGATACTTCCAGTTGTTTGATAACAGGTAAGTTCAGTTTCGATAAAGGAACGCCTAACGATTCGAGGAAGTTCCAGCTTTCCATACTGATGTATTCGCCACATACTTTGTGGTAAGGATATTTTTCTTTTTCAAATAACACAACAGCATAACCTTGCTTTGCCGATTGAATAGCAAAAGCTAATCCGGCGAGTCCGCCGCCTATTATTGCAATATCGTAATGCTTGTCAATCATGTTTATAAATCAGTAACCAACGAAAAGCCCACATCCATATTAATTGATAATGGATAATGGATGATTGCTGCATTAGTTCTGTCAGCTCATTTTTTTTAAAACCACGGGCAACACTCAACGGTGCATCGTTTTTTACAAGGTATGATTTTGAAAAGAGAGTCGTTAACAATTTGATGGAATGATAAGCAAGCGGATGACGGTGTAAGTCATTCACAAAAAAACCAATTGTGGAATGATTCTTCATCCACACGAATTGCTGTTGCAATTCATCTTCTGTAAAGTGATGACAGAACAAGGAAGAAAAAATGATATCCGGTTTTTCAGAAAATGTTACAGTTGCATAATCTGAACAGATAAATTCAATTCCTTTATTCTCTTTTCTTGACTGCGCATATGCAATGCAATGTGGATTGATATCAACACCAGTCAGTTTTACAGGAATGCTTCTCTTTTTACAGTATTGCTGAATTATTCTCAGGTTATCACCGCCTCCACAACCAATTTCACAGATGTGAACTATATGCGATTGACCCACCCTGCTCATCAAATGTTTAAATCCTTTGATGGTGATCTGATGTCCGCCCAACCATGTGTTGATCACATCAAGCTCGTGCATATTCTGTTTGATGTCTTCAAACGGACTATCATCGCCATCGAGTAGTTCTTTTTGATATGATCGTTTTGAAAGATCAGGCATGTGTTGAAGCTACAAAAGTTTCCATTGTTAAGCCGGGGCCGAAGGCGGCACCAAAAATGGATTCATCATTACTGCTGTTTTGCATCAGTTCTTTCAACACAAATAAAATAGTAGGAGACGACATGTTGCCATAATCACGCAACACATCATAACAGGCCTGCAGTTTTCCTTCCGGCAGTTGCAGCGATTTGTGAATCGTATCTACAATACGTCTGCCCCCGGGATGAATACACCAGTTGCTGATCTCTTGCTGCTGCAAACCGGCATACTGCAAAGCACGTTCTACCAACGGCGCAAAATCTTCTTTGATCAAATCGGGAATATATCCGCTCAATGTCATTAAAAAACCTGTGGATGAAAGTTCCCATGCCATATCCCGTTTTCCTTTTGGAACAACTTCGCTGTAAAAGCTTTTCAGATGTAATCCTTTTGGAGTCGCATCATCATGCATCACCAATGCCGCTGCACTTCCATCGCCAAACAAAAGCGTAGAAGCAATACTATCCGGACTTGCATCTTTTTGAAAATGCAATGTGCACAATTCGGTACAAACGATCATCACTTTAGCATCACGATCGGTTTTGCAGATCATATCCGCCATTTTTAATCCGTGAATAGCTGCATAGCAACCCATGAAGTTGATAGAAGTGCGAAAGATATTTTTTGGAAGATCCATCAAATCCATCAGCATCAGATCAAGACCCGGTGCACTCATGCCCGTACAACTGACGGTAATGAGATGTGTGATCTGTTGACTGTTGATCTTTCCTGCAATACATTGCCGGATGGCATCAACAGATAACGGTGCCGCATAACGGTTGTACCAACGCATACGATGTTCAAGATCGGGAAAGGGTTCCAGGTTTTCGCTATGCGGATAAAATTTCCATTCAGGTAATTGATGACTGTAATCGGGAACAACGGAGTAACGAGTATCAATACCACTTTGGCTATACAGGAATTTCAGTTTCCTGTTTTCAACCGTATCCAATGCATACACTTCCTGCATGAACTGCAGAATATCTTTCTGTGCATGTTTAAATGCCGGAACGGCTGTGCCAATGGAAACAAGTTTACTCAAATTGATTCATGATTAAGATGGTTATGAATGCTGCATTGGTGCATACACTTGCCAAAACGTTCATTTGCATCGTATGTTTAAAATCTGCAAAACTTTCTGACTTCCACACCTTCACTGCCCACCATAAGAAATAAACGAGAATCGGAAGAAAAAAGATGCAGAGGATAAAAAATTCTTTAATCATGAGTGATGAAAAGAAGGTATACCCCACAAAAAGCATTGCAACCGAGTAAACAATGGCACAGAATACGAATGTTTTGCGATAACCCAACAGGTAACTAATAGTTAAAACCCCATCTTCTTTATCCTGCCTGTGCTGATAAATTTGTGTGAGCGGATAAAATCCACCGATCAATAAGCTTGCAGCAATCATACCTGCAATCGGCATACCTGTTTTCAACAGAATAGAACTTCCATGATACACCATCCAAAATACCAAGCCACCCTGCAGTGTAATAACGGTGAGATAACCAATGATCGGATATTGTTTAAGCCGGACACCACGATAGCTGTATAATTTTGAACCAATGATATAGATGAGTATGCCGAGAGCAAACCAGGAACTGATGAAGAATGAAAGAACAACTGCCAAAACATCCATTACAACAGTTATATAAAATAACTGTTTTGTTGGCTGTAAAGGATTGGCAAGGCCGCCAATAGGAGAGTTATCCCTGTCCATATAACTGTTGTAACCATTGCTGGAAGGATAGATGAGTACATGCAGAATGATAAATATCAGCACTGCATTTGTGCGGTTGATGTTCACCAACTGTGTTAATGCAAACCAATAAACTGGCATTAAGAAAATCGAAAAATGAAACCGCAAAAGCTGTATCGTACTTTTCCTGATCATGAGTTGGTTGTGCTGATTGTAAATGTAAGCCTTGTTCAATAGGGAAATGATCG
>CAYMSG010000137.1:0-8419 GCA_964392955.1 uncultured Chitinophagaceae bacterium
TATACCATTGTAGAAAATACAATCGTAATCAAACGCAGATTGCCGGCTGAAACAAATGCAAACGTTACAAAGGAATCGCCCCCTGCTGACATTACGGTGAAAGGAAAAGTAACCGATGACAGCGGAACACCGCTGCAGGGTGCATCAGTAAATGTAAAAGGAACCGGTACAGGTGTAAATACTGATGCCAATGGAGAGTTTACAATCAGTATTCCCGATAATTCATCTATGATACTGGTGATCTCTTTTGTGGGTATGGAAGCAAAAGAAGTGAGTGTAAAAGGATTGACAAACGTACAGATTACCTTAAACAAACAGGAAATTCAGCAACAGGAAATTGTAGTAGTAGGTTATGGTACACAAAAGAAAGCAACCGTTACAGGTGCCATTGCACAGGTAGGTGCAAAAGTATTACAGTCGGCTCCTGTGCCTAATACCTCACAGTTGTTGGTGGGAAGAATGCCCGGCCTTCTATCGAAAACAGCAAGTGGTTTACCCGGTGAGGATAATGCCAGTCTGCAGATCAGAGGTTACGGTAATGCACTGGTAATTGTGGATGGTTTGCCAACACCGTTTAACCGTATTGATCCGAATGATATTGAATCAGTTTCAATTTTGAAAGATGCATCAGCTGCTATTTATGGTGCAAGAGCAGGTAACGGTGTAATACTCGTTACAACAAAGCGTGGTAAAACAGGTGCTCCGCAAATTACGTATACCGGCACGTATACGTATCAAATGCCTTCTGCTTTTCAGAATACGGTAAATGCAGGTGATTGGGCTGAGTTACGCAGAGAAGCAGCACTCAATTACGGCTTAAGTCCCGGTGAATTTACAGAAGAAGTAGTGCAGAAGTACAAAGCAGGTACGGAAGCCAACTACAAATCGTATAACTGGCGTGATGCGATCTTTCGTACAGGTGCACCCATGTTGCAGCAGAGCATAACGGTTAGTGGTGGTACACCCGCTTTAAAATATTTCGGATCAGTTGGTATGACCGATCAACAAAGTGTTTTTACATCGGGAGATTATTTTTATAAACGCTATAATACAATACTAAACGTAGATGCAACCATAGCAAAGAATCTTACCTTGCGTTTTGATATGCAATATCGGTTTGCTCAGGATCAAAAGGTTGGATCAATTGAAGATGTAATGGTTGATTTAAGTACGGCACAACCCCGTTACAATCCTTACTTGCCAGACCCGACAAAAAACACATACACCGGTTTCCAGGCCCGCAATCCTTTACTGCGTATCGATTCCGAGCGTAGAGGATACAACCGTACAAGCTCTAACTTTTTTAATGGCCAGATAGGACTTAACTATAAAATACCTTTTATCGAAGGATTAAAGATTGGTGCTGATTTATTGGTGAGTCAATCTGCAGATTATACAAAAATCTTTAATACACCCGCTGAAGTAGTGGTGTATGATTATGAAACGCAGTTGTATACAGCTCCGTTGGCTTCGCAGGGTAACTTTATTACATTACGGGAAACCAATTCCCGGTATTACCAGATTTACCCCATGTTGAAATTGAATTATGACCGTGAGTTTGGTAACCATCGTGTAAGTGGTATGGCTATTGCCGAGCAACTTCAAAATGGCGGAAATACATTAATGGCCTATCGCCAAAACCTTTTATCACCAGTGGTACAACAGCTCTATTCGGGAGGTGTGGATCAAATGGATAATGATGGTTTTCAATCCTTAATGTCCAGGGTAGCTTATATCGGTAAGGTCAATTACGATTACAACGGGAAGTATCTGGCTGAGTTTATTTTGAGAGCAGATGCCAGTGCGAATTTCCCGAAGAATTCCCGTTGGGGTTATTTCCCCGGCGTTTCGGTAGGCTGGGTGTTTTCAAGAGAAAACTTTATGGATAATGCGGCATCATGGCTTTCGAATGGTAAACTCAGACTTTCTTATGGACAGTCTGGTAACGATGGTACCAGCCAGTTCAGTTATCTGACAGGGTATGAAATTGATGACAATAATGGTTACATCCTGGGCAACATTAATAACCCTACCATCAGCACTGTTGGGCTTCCCAATCCGTTTATTACATGGGAAAATATTACCAATTACAACGTGGGGCTTGATTTAACCTTATTTAAAGGAAAGCTATTGTTTGAAGGTAATGTTTTCTATCGCTTAAGGGATGGAATATTAGCCAGAGAGCAAAGCAGTTTGCCTTCAACTTTTGGGGCTAGTTTACCGCTGGTTAACCTCAATAAGCAAAGTAACAGAGGCTTTGAGCTGATGGTTGAATACCGGCCTAAAATCAGGAATGTACAGCTTTCCATCATGCCTACATTCACCTTCACCCAAAACAAGTGGGAGTATTTTGATGAAGAAGTATATACCAATCCTGACGATATCAGAACGAAAAAAAGAACAGGACGGTCAACGAATCTTTCGTTTGGTTACATATCTGATGGTCTCTTTATGTCACAGGCCGAAATTGATAAACTCACCTTCAACCAGGATGGTGCAGGAAACTCTACCCTGAAACCCGGCGATATACGCTATGTTGATTTAAATGGCGATGGCACGCTGGATGAACGTGATTGGGATGTAATAGGAAGGGGAACATTCCCGGAAGTAGTATACAGTTTAGTAATGGGTGCTACCTACAAGGGGCTGTCGTTAGAAATGTTATGGCAGGGTTCTACCGGATTTAATTTTTATGTAACCGGTGCAGCTGCTTCGATGTTTTCCAACGAATCAATTCCGTACGATTATCATTATACCTATCGCTGGCAGGCAGATCCGGCAAATCCAACGCAGAACATCAATCCAAACGCACAATTACCGGCAGCTTCGTTGGGTTTAAATCCCAACAACATCAAACGTTCCGATTTCTGGATGAAGGATGCTACGTTTATCCGTTTGCGTAATGTAAATCTATCCTACAGCATCACGGGTAACTGGGTAAAGAAAGTTGGATTCAAAAATCTGCAGGTGTTTGCTTCAGGTACCAACCTGCTTACATTCAGTAAGCTTGGATTTTATAAGAACACGTTTGATCCTGATGCGAATTTAAGTGGTGAAGGACGTAACTATCCGATTCATAAAAATATTGCAGGCGGAGTACGCTTAACATTTTAAATAAAAGGACATGAGACATATAATCATTGCTTTCATTTTAACGGGCTTAGTGGGTTGCAGCAAAGTACTGGATATACAACCCCTGGAAATTATTCCGGAAACAGCCGTATTCAAGGATAAAAACCTGATTGAAGCCAATCTGCTCAGTTTATATGAGCGAACTAAATTCCAGGAACTGGGCAACCAGGAAAACTTTAGAATGGGTTTACTGGCCGGACCGGGAGGCGAATGCAGAGCGTTTGGCGATTGGCAGGATCCCTACATTGCGTCTATTAAAATTTATGATAACACAGGTTCAGGTCTGCTCGATTATTGGGCATACACTGCTATCAGGCAAATCAATGAATTTATTGATGGCGTGAATGGTTCCTCATTTGAGCAAAATTATAAGGACCAGAAAATAAGCGAAGCCCGTTTTCTGAGAGGATTTATTTATCATCAAATGGTGAAACGTTTTGGGGGGGTGCCCATTATCACCAAAGTGCTGAAAGAAACGGATCCTCAATCAGAATTGTTTCCTGCCCGAAATACAGAGGCAGAAGTATATGATTTTATTGGTAAGGAAATGGATGAAATAGTGCCATTGCTTCCTGCTTCTTATGCTGCCAATAATGTTGGCAGAGCTACCAGCTTTGCTGCGTTGGCATTAAAAAGCAGGGCTATGCTTTATGCCGGAACCATTGCCAAATTTGGTACGGTTGCGCTTAATGGCATTGTCGGTATCCCCGCCAGTGAAGCTGATAAATATTTTACCGCTGCCATGGCTGCTTCAAAAGCAATCATGGATAACTCTGCCATCAGTTTGTACAACAAAGTACCCTCTGATCCGGTTAAAAATTTCACGCAGTTGTTTACAGATGAAAACAACAACCCCGAAGTGATCTTTAGCGTTAAATGGGATGCTTCCCTTAATCATGGTCATTCATGGGATGCTTTGTGTACGCCGGCAGGTTTTACATCGGGCTGGAACTCGAACTTCAATGTGTTTCTCGAGTTTGTGGATCTGTTCGACTACCAGGACGGAAGATCCGGTGTGATGAATCGCTCGTTGCTTACAAATAACAGAATGCATGATATTGACTCTCTGTTTGGAAGGCGTGATCCCCGTTTCAGAGCATCAACCTTCTACCCAGAGTGTATCTGGCAGGGGAAGAAAGTATTTTTCCACTCCAGTACAAGGTATAGAAATGCAAGTGGTCAGGTGGTTACCAGCACCAGCGAAACATTTGTGATCCCGAATTCTGTATCTCCGCAATTCCCGGATGGCATTACCGGAAGAGCACCCCTGCGTAATACACAAAGAACAGGTGTGCATGTACGCAAGCGTTGCGACGAAGCACTGACGCCTGCAGCAAGCGGACAATCAAGCACCGATTTTATTGTGTTCAGACTGGGCGAAATTCTGCTCAACTATGCAGAAGCTGCTTTTTATCTGAATCAAACTACCGAAGCATTGAATGCGATCAACCGGATCAGAGCCAGGGCAGCTATGCCATTACGTACAACTATTACCGAAGCAAACATCCGGCAGGAGCGCCAGGTAGAATTAGCGTTTGAAGAGCACAGATATTGGGATTTGCGCCGCTGGCGTATTGCAGAACAGGAGTTAAACGGAAAGCGCTTCCAGGGATTGAATTATGTGTATGATTTTGATGCCAAAAAATATGTTATCACTTTAAGAAATGCCGAAGGTGTCGCCAGGGTATTCCAACCCCGTCATTATTACTTACCATTGGGTATCGACAGAATTGCTGACAATCCCAGTTTGGTTGAGAACCCCGGGTACTGATGTTTTAAAGGAGGTTGTATCAATTGAAATAACTCCTCCGAAATGAGAAAATCATCATCGTAAAGTTTACCTGATAATAATCATAAAGGTGCTTGAATAGTTGTTCAAGTGCCTTTATTGATACATGAATTTGTAATGAAGTCTTTCATCTGAAAAAGAAATTCAGTTGCAAAGGCTCTGAAAAAATTACAGTATGCAACGTCAGAAGAAAAAAAACAGCAGCCGCAAAGCAATGTTAATGGCTGTGTTTTCCATAGCAGTTACAATGGTATTTGGGTTTGATCGAAAACAGGAAACGAATCCGCCCAAACCCATGAATGTGATTTTCATTTTAACCGATGATCATCGTTTCGATTTTATGGGGTTCACCGGTAAAGTTCCCTGGCTGGAAACACCGGCGATGGACAGAATGGCAAAGGAGGGAGTGTGGGTACGTAATGCTACAGTAACCACCGCACTTTGTTCTCCATCACGGGCATCTATTCTTACCGGGCAGTATGCACACACGCATAAAGTGGTTGATAATTTTTCACCACTGCCTGATAATTTAAATTTCTTTCCGGAGTATCTGCAGAAAGTTGGTTACCGCACTGCGTTCTTCGGCAAATGGCATATGGGGCATGCAGGTGATGATCCGCAGAAAGGATTCAACCATTGGGAAAGTTTCCGAGGGCAGGGTGTGTATTACAATCCGTTGCTGAATATTAATGGCCAGCGTGTACAATACAAAGACAGTACCTACATCACCGATCTGTTAACCGAACATGCAACAACATGGATGCGTCAGCAACCGAAGAATAAACCCTTCTTCATGTATGTATCGCACAAAGGTGTGCACGATGAATTTATGCCTGCACCACGTCATCGCAACAAGTATCATGGCAAACCCATCAACTATCCTTCTACCATCAACTTAACAGCAACAGAAAAAAGTAAACTGCATGGCGATGTTTGCAAAAGTCCGATTGCAGCGATGGTGAAAAATGATACCAACTACAATGTAAAAGATATTCCGCAGTGGGTGTGGGCGCAGCGTGACAGCTGGCATGGTGTAGATTTTATGTACGATGGCCGTGTACAGTTCGATGATTTTTATTACCGCTATTGCGAAACATTGTTGGCCATTGATGAGAGTGTAGCGAGCATCAGAAAAACAGTGGAAGAATTAGGTATTGCTGAAAATACGATGATCATTTACATGGGCGATAATGGTTTCCTCATGGGTGAACATGGACTCATCGACAAACGCAATATGTATGAAGAGAGCCAGAAAGTGCCTTTGCTGGTGTATGCACCGGGTATGTCGCACAATGGTAAACCACTCGATCAGATCATCCAGGGAATTGATATTGCTCCTACTGTACTTGAAGTAGCAGGTGTAACAAAACCTGCCAACATGCAGGGGCAATCGTTCTTACCACTGCTGCAGGATAAAACGGTGAACTGGCGCAACAAAGCTTTTTATGAATATTACTGGGAGTTCTCTTATCCGCAAACACCCACAACATTGGGTGTAAGAGAAGGCTCTCATAAATTTATTTTCTATCCTGGTCTTTGGGATGTCTCTGAATTTTATGATCTGAGCACTGATCCCGAAGAAAAGAAAAATCTCTATCGTCATCCGGCATGGCAAAATGAAATTGGCCGTATGCGCAAAGAACTATGGAGTTGGCTCCAGGAAACCGGTGGCTTACAAATTCCGTTAAAACCAATCAATGAAAAGAGAGGCGATTACGGTAGCAAGGGATTGTATTAAAAGCCTGTTTAAAAGATAAAACGTCGAATCTTCTGGCAAGCAGTCGGTAGCGATTGATAGCAACGGCGGCGGTCCGCAGTGGTCGGTGGAGACACCGACCACAGATCGCCAATAAAAAGAAAATAAGAACAGTATTTTAAATAGACTCTATTATCCTTTGTTAGTAAATATATCATCGTTGATGCTTTGCCAATCGCATTCGCTGTTTTTCAGTAGTCTGCTTTTTGCAATTGGATGATATAAAAATTAATTCATCCTGAGGTTGTACTATAGTTATCAGGTATTGTCATTAGTTCATTATTCCGTAACAAATCGAACCATCTATTTTTCATGAAACATTCTGCACATAAAAATATTAGAGTTGCTGTTATTGTGTTTTTGTTGATGTTTTGCCAAAGCGGTTTGTTCGCACAAAAGCAACCCAATTTTGGGTTAACAAAAAAACAGCCCACCGAAACTTTACCAAAAGGAAAAGCGCCGTTTCAAGCTGCAGTTGAAAAACCAAGATCGGGAAAAGCAGGTGAAGCAACATCGCTGGGCAATGCAAGCTATTCGCTTACGAGTGGCTGGGAGTTGACAGATGATCTGACGAATTTGTTGGGTACCTCATCTGTGTTTACGGAAGCCATCAATACAAAAGACTGGTACGATGCAGTTGTGCCGGGTACTGTGTTGACCTCATTGGTTGCAGCCGGAAAATTTCCCGATCCTTATTTTGGTTTGAACAACATGGCTATCACGGATTCATTGTGCAGGAAAGAATGGTGGTATCGTACAACATTTGAAACACCGAAAAATGAAAATGGGAAATTAGCATGGCTTTGTTTCAACGGCATCAACTATAAAGCACGTGTTTGGTTGAATGGTCAATACCTTGGCGATATCAAAGGCGCATTCACCCGGGGTAAGTTTCAGGTAACAGATCATTTAAAAACAAACGGACGCAATGTGTTGCTGGTACAAATATTACCGCCGCATAACCCGGGAATTCCTGATGAACAATCTGCATTGTCGGGCATGGGAAAAAATGGTGGTGTACATACATTGGATGGTCCCACGTTTTTTGCAACAGAAGGATGGGATTGGATACCCGGTATCAGAGACCGTAACATGGGTATCTGGCAGGATGTTCAACTTTCATTCACCGGCAGTGTCACTTCTTCTGATCCGCAGGTAATCACTGATCTGCCGTTGCCGGATACAACCAGTGCTAACGTTACATTGCGTACAACAGTAATCAACAATAGTGCAACAACACAGGAAGCAACGATTCATTTTTCGTTTGAAGGAGTGGCTGTATCTAAAAAAGTAAAACTGGCACCGGGACAAACATTGCCTGTTGCATTTACGCCTGCTGATGCGGCACAACTCAACGTAAAAAATCCACGCTTGTGGTGGCCCAATGGTTATGGGTTACCGAATTTGTACAACGCTACTATTAAAGTAACGGATGCGAAAGGCGTGGAAGAGATCAAGCAATTTCGTTTCGGCATCAGGGAATATTCGTATGAAATGATGGCTGATACAGAAGAGAAACAAGCGGTTCGTTTTACGTATAGTCCAACAGATATCAAAACAGACAAACCCATCATTGATTTTACAAAGCGCCGTGCGTTCAAGGACAAAATTTTTATACCTACACTGCGTAAAGAATTTCCATCGGAGAAAATGCAAGTGCTGTCAGATAATGAAAATCCATTTTTGGTGATTAAAGTGAATGGCGTGTCGGTGTATTGTAAAGGTGGCAACTGGGGTATAGA
>CAYMSG010000138.1:0-8402 GCA_964392955.1 uncultured Chitinophagaceae bacterium
TGTAACTCAATATTTACCTTTTAGTCCAAAAACCTAGTTTTTTGAGCTGATCTCAAACCATCAATGATTTACCTTTTTTAAAACCAACTTTTATGGCAGTCTCTAAATCAACCGAAAAAATCACAAACATTATTGTATCCGCTGGTGCCGCCGTTGTAATCTTCGGTGCATGGGCCAAAATCCTTCACCTTTCTTTTGCCGATCTGATGCTTACAGTAGGTCTGTTAACCGAAGCAGGTATCTTCTTAGTATATGCGTATCTCGCTTCGCAGGGATATGGTTTGCATGATGATGGCCACAAAGCTGCAGCTCCGGCAGGAACGCCAGCATTGGCTTCGTTAGATAAAATGATGAATGACGCAAATATTACACCTACCAGCCTGAAAAGCCTGGGCGAAAATTTCCAGAAATTAAACAGCACTGTTGGTGGAATTAAAGATGTAAGCGATGTAGTTGCTTCAACAGGCGAACTCAGTGCATCATCAAAAGAAGCTGCCAAAGTATTAGGCAGTATGAAAGATGCTTACCAGCAGGCTGCTGCTACAGTAAGTTCGTTCAACCTCGCAGCAGAAGGTACAAAAGCATATCACGAGCAAGTACAGGTAATGACCAAAAACCTTGGTTCTTTAAATACGATCTACGAATTGGAATTACAGGATACCAACAATCACCTGAAAGCAATGAACAAATTCTACGGTAACCTTACACAGGCTTCTGATGCTATGTTGGGAAGCGTAGATGATGCAAAACGTGCCCAGGAACAAATTGCTGCACTTGCCAAAAATCTTGGCACATTGAACAATGTGTATGGTAATATGATCAACGCAATGCAAGGAAGATAATCAACAGACGAATCAAAACTATTTACCTGTCTTAAAACCAAAATCCGAGAATCATGGCACTACCTAAAGAGCCCCGGCAAAAGATGATCAACCTCATGTACCTCGTGTTAACAGCATTGTTGGCATTGAACGTATCGGCTGAGATCATCAACGCCTTCAAAGTAGTTGACGATAGTCTTACCACTACCAATACTGTCGTTAACCGTTCTACCGAAACGATCATGGAATCGTTCAAAATTAAGCTTGCTGCACCCGAATCAAAAGTAAAAGCTGAGATCTGGATGCCTAAGGCTGAAGATGCGGTTCGATTGACAAAAGAAATAAGCGATTACATTGAGGAGTTGAAATTAAAAATTAAAGTTGAGGCTGGTTACGATCCAAAAGATCCCAATTCAACGTTTAAAGAAGATAATGTAGACATTGCTACCCGTATTATGGATAAGCAAGGCGAAGGTGAGAAACTTCGCAAGAAACTGGAAGAGTATAAAACAAAAATGTTGGCTATTGATCCTGAAGTAGGAAAAATGTTTGCAGCTAATTTGCCGGTAAATACTGAAATACCAAAATTGAAAAACAGCAGCATTAAAAATCCTTCATGGGCCTACGCTTATTTTCACATGACGCCTACAGTTGCTGCATTAACCATGCTAAGTAAGTTTCAGAACGATGTGAAAACAACCGAAAGTCGTTTGGTGAATGAATTCCATAACCGTGTGGGTCAGGTAGTTGTTCGCTTCGATGCGTTTGAACCAATTGTTGGTGCAAGCAGCACTTATCTTTTCCCAGGCCAAGAGCTGGAAGTAACAGCAGGTCTTGGAGCTTACAGTAAATCAAAACTCCCTGAAGTATTTATTCAAGGTGCTAAAGCAGAATTGAATGAAAAAGGGTTAGCTGTCAAAAAAATTAAAGTAGGAAGCACAAGCGGATCTGTAAAAGTTGTTGTTAAGTATACAGATCAGGATGGTAATCCCCAAGAGAAACCATATGACTTGAATTATACTGTTGGTACTGCAACCGGTGCGTTTGTAAGTGCTGAAAAGGTAAAAGTAATGTACATTGGTTTAGATAACGAACTTGCTGTAAGTGGCGGTAATGTTGGTGATGAAAAAGTAACGGTGAGTATCAACAACGGTTCACTCAGCAAAATTGGCCCTGGCCGATACATTGCAAAGCCAACTACGCAGGGTAAAGCCATTGTAACCGTAAATTCTGATGGAAGGCCCAGCAGTTTTGAATTCAGAGTAAAAACAGTACCCGATCCAACACCAATGGTAGGTGCAAGTAAAGGAGGCCGTATCGCAGCTAATGTGTTTAAAGCACAAAAAGGTATCAGGGCCGAACTTGAAAACTTTGTTTTCGAAGGTGTTACGTTTACTGTAACCGGTTATACATTCTATGCCACTGGTAAAGGGTTCCCAGATGCTGGTGTAAGACCAGGTATTCGCAGTAACACATTTGATGCTGTACAAGATTTAATAAATCGCTGTGGACCAGGCACAACTGTTGTGTTAGATGAAATAAAAGCAGTTGGACCAGGCGGCAACACAAGAACTTTGCCCACTATGGCGTTTAATCTATATTAAAAGACACACGATCATGAAAATGAAAAGCCTTTCTGTTGCCTTGTTGTTATTTTCTTTAATGATTTCAGGTGTTGTATCTGCACAACAGCGGAAGAAAACAACACGTAAAACAACAACGCCTCCGTCTACGCAATCTGGCTATGGCTCATCAGGGTATGGAACAACACCAACCCAACAGCCTGCGCAGAATTCAGCATATGGCAATAATAACCAGCAGCAGCAAACAAATCAGCCGCAGGCCAATATTCCGATCGTTGTTGTAAAGTCAACCGGAAATGCAGCATTAGACACTGTGGCTCCTTCACTTCGTAATGATGCGTCGATTGAGCGTAATCTGATCAAAGACCGTCAGCCACTGGCATATGAGCACATCCGTGAAGATGATGCGGTATATCGTCAGCGTGTTTGGAGGGAAATTGATACACGTGAAAAAATGAATCTGCCTTTCCGTTACGCAGCAAATGAAGATAACGGGAACCAACGTTTCATTTCAATTATTCTGAAAGCAATAAAGGACAGAGAAATAACAGCATTTGACCCAATTGATGATCGCTTTACGAAGCCATTGACACCACAAGCGGTGATGGAAGCTTTCTCGGGTGGTGTTGATACGGTTCCGGTGTATGATCTGAATGGAAATATTGAGCGTTATGAGGTTCGTACAAAAGAAGTTGATCCTGACAGCATCTACCAGTTCAGAGTAAAAGAAGAATGGGTATTTGATAAAGAGTCTTCAAGAATGTTCGTGCGTATCCTTGGTATTTGCCCGGTAAAACCAATTTATACGTCTACTGGCGACTTCATTGATATGGTGCCTCTGTTTTGGATTTATTATCCCGATGCCCGTGGCGTTCTTTCACGTTACGAAGCATTCAATGGTAAAAACTTTGGTGCACGTATGACATGGGAAGAATTGTTTGAGAACCGCATGTTCAGCAGTTATATTACAAAAACAACCATGGACAACCCCTACGACCGTCGTTTGAAAGATTATATCAAAGATCCAATCCTTCGCCTGCTGGAAGGAGAAAATATCAAAGACAAAATTTTCAATTACGAGCAGGATTTGTGGTCCTATTAACCATAAAAAAATATAATACAAAAGCCGTCCCATTCAGGACGGCTTTTGTATTATATTTAATTGAATCAGAATTACAACCGATTGCATTCGGGTCCGGAAAAAAGAAAAAATATTTTATAAAATACCCGTTTAAGGGTATTGATTTAATGGGAACTGTTCGTATCTTCGTTTCGGTTTTTCATAGGATATTGGATTTTAAAAACGGGGCTGGATTTCTATCCTGGCCCCATTTTTTTTGCAGTTAGTTTTCGTTTTTCTGCAACGCTTCTTTGATCAATTTTGCCCTTGCTTCTCCAACTACTTTTGCTAAGGAATCTACTGAAGCATTACTGATATTATTAACAGACCGGAATTCTTTCATTAATACTTCAATGGTTTCTTTTCCAATGCCCTTGATATCGTCTAATTGTGTTTTAAATGCACCCTTACTTCTTTTTTGCCGGTGGAACGTAATACCAAAGCGATGTACTTCATCTCGTATGGTACGGATGAGTCGTAACGATTCGCCATTGTAGTCCAGTTTTAATGATTCGTTATCTCCAGGGAAAAACAATTCTTCTACATTCTTCGCAAGCCCAACAACTGTGATTTGTTTATCCAGTTTTAATTCCCGAATGCTTTCCATAGCAGAAGACAACTGGCCTTTGCCACCATCAATAATTACCAATTGGGGCAGCGGTGCTTGTTCATCCAGCAATCGGTTATAACGACGATATACAACTTCTTTCATCGAAGCAAAATCGTTGATACCTGTTACAGTTTTGATATTGAATTTCCGGTAATCACTTTTACTTGGTTCACCGTTTTTAAAACAAACCATTGCCGCAACGGGATATGATCCCTGGAAATTGGAGTTGTCGAAGCATTCAATATGCACAGGTAATTGTTGCAGATGAAGATCTTTCTGCAACTGTTCGATAACTTTCAGGTTATTTTCTTTCCGTTTATCCGTTAGTTGTAATGCTTTCTTTCGTTTAAATTCTTCAAAAAAGATTGCTGCATTTTTTTGGGAAAGCTCCAGTAATTTTTTCTTTTCACCCGATTTTGGAACTGTGATCTTTAGTTGTTCATCGAGCAGTTCCAGCTCAACAGGAACAATTAATTCTGGTGAAAGGCTCTCAAAGCGGTTGCGAATATAGCTTACAGTAAATTCAAGAATTTCTTTTTCTGTTTCGCCTAAATGACTTTCGAGCTGCAGGTTTTCAGTTTGAATGATGCTGCCGTTCTGCACCATCATATAATTGAGAAATGCTTTTTCTTCCTGCACAATAATTGAAATCACATCTGCATCGCCCAGCCTGGGATTTACAACGGTTGATGTGGCCCTGTAGCTTTCGAGATGTTCAATTTTTTTCCGGTTGATCTCAGCACGTTCAAAATTCATTTCCATTGCAAACTGCTTCATCTCTTCTTTTAGATGTCGTATTACAGGGGAGAGATTCCCTTTGAGAATATTTTTTACCTGATCCAGATCGTTCTGATAATCTTCCAGCGTTTGGAATCCTTCGCAAGGGCCTTTGCAATTACCTAAATGATATTCAAGACAAACTTTAAATTTCCCTTTTTTAATATTGCTTTCGCTGAGGTTTAGTTTGCAATTGCGGATAGGTATGTGTTGCCTGATGAAATCGATCAGGTCTCTCACTTTTGCAACGGAAGTAAACGGACCCAGATAGGTAGAGCCATCTTGTATCTTTCTTCGTGTAAGAAACACTCTTGGAAAGGGTTCTTTTTTAATAACGATAAATGGATAACTTTTATCATCCTTCAGATCGATGTTAAAGACCGGCTGAAATTGTTTGATGAGCGAATTCTCCAGGAAGAATGCGTCCTGCTCCGAATTTACGACCGTAAACTCAATGCTGTGAATACGCCTTACCAGCTCCTGGGTTTTGTATGACTGAAGTGTTTTTGTGAAATAAGACGAAACACGCTTTCGCAGATGTTTGGCTTTGCCTACATACAACAGCTTTTTATCAGCATCATAATATTTATAAATGCCGGGCTGTGCCGGTATACCGGGTAATACTTTTTTTAATTCAACGTCTGTCATCCTTAATCGTCTTCACGTTCGTCCCACACTACTTTTTCAGTAATCACTTTTTCAGGTTCATCTTTTTTTGCAGTGGAAGTAATGAGTACAAAACTCTTGTTATGTTTCCAGAGTAATTGTTGTGTAACCGCTGAATCGCCTTTTTGTTCATGACGGATCAGGTATAGCTGCGTGATGCGCTCTTTTTCGGGATTCACATAAATATCAACCCGTGATACAGGCGATTTTTCATTCACCGCATCGTATGAAATGGTAACTGTTTCAATGGTTGCATCGGCAAACGACACCTCTTTGAAGTTCTCTTCGAAATTCTTTTTTTCCATCTCTTTTACAAGGAATGGTTCCACAATGGATTTCACTTGTTCTTTACTGATAAACTGTGAATCGGTGTAAAGACTATCTTGTTGTACTACTTTCAAAAAGGCAAACGGTACCGTGTCAATGTACTTTAATTGCCCTTTCATGTAGGAACTTACATCAATGTAGTTCTTCGGTTCCTGCTTTTTATTTTTACAGCTATTGAATGAAAACAGTGCTGCCAGCAACAGGGCAGCAAACATAAAACGTATCATGTTGTAAAAATATCGAAAACTACATGAGAATGCGTGTCGAAAATGATTGGTACAAAATCACCTGAGGGTTTTAACAATACCGATCCTGAATCCGTAATCAACCAAATGTTCTTTGATGGGGTAATCGCCTCTTGCGTTTGAAAAAAGCTGGTATCGCAATTGCGGCCCTGCCTGGAACTGGACATTATTCATATCCCAACGTAAAAACGTTTCGAGTGCTGTGTTCAGGTTCAGATTGCTTAACAGGTCGGGGGCTTTGATGTATTTCTTTAAATCGTTTGTGAGCAGATAGCCAGAGGCTGCAATGAGATAGGTGGGCTGCACATTTGCCGCCATATGCCATTGAAGCTTTTGTTTGCCGGTTAGTTTTACTTCAAGGCCAACCGGTATCGAAACCTGGTAGGTTTCATTAGCCACCTCGGTCATTAAGTAACGGTTACCGTCGGTATTCAGTGAACTTACACGTCGGATCGTAGAGGAATAATTAAGCACAACAGTAGCTATTTGCGGTGCCGTTCTGAAAACCTCTACATTATGACGGGTATAATTAAACTGCAAACCTGTTCTGAACTTCACATTCTTTGAAACCGGGAACAGTACAGAGGCGCCGGCTTCAAGACCAACTGAAGGACGATGTGTTACCACATTCTCAGGGTTTTGCTGCGGGAAATTGCCGAATGTAAATTTATTGTCGCTGTACAATACACGATAGCTGGCTGAAGGGGTAATGTGGAACTGCAACAGCTTTTTA
Source organism: uncultured Chitinophagaceae bacterium (assembly GCA_964392955.1). GTDB lineage: Bacteria > Bacteroidota > Bacteroidia > Chitinophagales > Chitinophagaceae > Lacibacter. The sequence goes on from CAYMSG010000138.1 coordinate 6,883, forward strand.
TCCTTGCGGGTGCTAATAACCGGTACATTCACTTCATAATTCAGTTCAGCATCGGTAAGCATTGTTTCCGGAGCAGATGAAGTTTCAACCGCTGGTTCAGCAGCAACAGGCTGCGTAGCGTCTCCAGCTTTTTTAACTGTTACTTCCGGCTTTAACGAAGCGGGTTCAATGGTTACTGTTGCTTTTTGCAAAACAGGTTCTTCTGCTTTGGTTGAAGTTGTTGTTTCTGTAAAAGAAACAGCAGATTGTTCCAGTGAACTGTTTTGATTCGTTGCTTCTTCATCCGCAACATTTGTAGTTGTATTTAAAACTACCTGTTGGGCAGCATTCTTGTTGTTTGATACAGAAGTTGTAATCGGAATTATTTTCGCCGTTGTTTTTTGTGCCTGGGGCTTGGTAGCTGATATGTTTTCGTTCACATCCTGATTCGGCTCCGCAGCTATAAACGATGTTAAGTTGGAATTTTTATTTGTTGTTTGATCGTCAGAAAGTGAAATAGAAATACCGATGAGAAGTAAGGCGCTTAAACCAATGGATTTGAAATTAACGATGCGGTTTTGATGGCGGATGCGTTTCTGAATGTTTTCCCACGATTGCTGGGATGGGTACATCTTGTACTCATCTGCCTTTTCCTTCAGCATTCCTTCAAATGATTCGTCCTTGTACATGTAGCGCTCCATAATCAGTTTTGGTTTGGTAGTACGGAAAATTTAAAACCGAGCATGGGCTGCTGCCACCCATTCACCTTGTTTCTGCGGCCGGAAAATGATTTTTTTCTGAATCAAGATCTGTTCCAGCATTGCTTTTGCTCTCGTGTATTGCGATCGGCTGGTACTTTCTTCAATATCCAGCATACCGGCAATTTCCCGGTGTGTGTACCCGTCAATAGCAAACAGGTTTAACACCGTTCGGTAACCAATGGGCAGCATCCTGATACATTCAACTACCTGCTTGGCCTGGATGATCGAAGGAACACTATCTTCCCGTACCTGTAACGTATGGGCTTGTGCAATGTCAACACTGTCATTAAACTTTTTGTACTTTTTTAAGTGATTAATGCAGGTGTGCACGATGATACGCCTGATCCAACCTTCAAAAGAGCCTTTATTTTGAAACTGATGAATTTGAGTGAATACCCTGATGAAACCTTCTTGCAACATATCTTCCGCATCTTCCCGGTTGCGGGCAAAGCGGTAACAAACGGATAGCATTTTAGGACTGTACTTGCTGTACAATTCCTGCTGGGCAGCCGGCTGATTTTTAAGACATCCTTGTAAGATTGCTTCCTCAGACATTCACAGATGGGTTTGCAACCCTCAAGTTAGACAAATTCTTTGAAACTACTGCTGCTTTACTGTCAAAATAAAGCAAGTAAACAGGGGTTTGTGAATCATTTGCAGCTCATTTTTGGTGACTGCTTTAACATTTAAAAAAACAGGCAGGATCAACCCTGCCTGTTTTCTTTTTTATTTCTGATACGTTTCGGATTGTACCATAGCCAAAAACCCGTAAAGGTGAGC
>CAYMSG010000139.1:0-8399 GCA_964392955.1 uncultured Chitinophagaceae bacterium
TGATCCATTCATCGCCTTGTTTCTGCATGGCAAAACCACCGGGCGACCAGTTATTAAATGAACCCGCCAGGCATACTTTTTTTGCCGTGGCAAATCCTTGTAAACGGAATGTTTGATTCGGTGCGATGATCAATGTTTGACTGGCCATTTCTTTACCGGTTGCAGGATCTGTCAATTTCTTTCCATCCACTTCAAATGTATATTCATAATTACCATGACCGAGTGTGTAGGGAAAAATCCAGCCACTGTCGGTTTTACTCATCTTCAATTCAAAATTCCGCCATTGATTAAAGGAGCCCATCAACATCACTTGCTTTGCATTCAAATTTCCCTTGAGAAAAAATACATGCGGCGTCCCAATACAAACCACCGAATTGGTTTCGCCAAACTCATTGGGATATTGTTCCGGGTTAGCAGCATCAGCAAACCAACGTCCGTCGGCAACATAGCGATAGGTGTGTGTACCATCGGCCAGGTACAAATCAACGGTCCAACCGGTTACTGTTTTATTCATCCGTATCTGGTCCTGTTTCCAGTCGTTAAAGCTTCCTGCTACCGACATACGCCGGGCCGTTGTATTACCCTTCCATGAAAACACATAATTGGTTTTGTAGTACACTGAATTATCGTTTCCCTCACCATCATTTTCAATAAGCTGGTTGTCCTTATCAACTGTCCATTTATCATCCACAATAAATTTGTAATAATGTTTTCCTGCACCCAGCTTTACCAAAGCGATCCAGCCACTGTCAACCGGCTGCATTTGCAATGCTTCGGGATCCCAGTTATTGAATGAACCGGCCAGCATCACCCTTCGTGCCTGTTTATTATTTCGCAAATAGAATGTTACCAACGAATCTCTTACAGCAAAAGGATATTTTTTTTCAAACCGGTTGAACCCGAACAATGGTTCTTTATTCGCATAGCCGGAACCGTTATTGAACCACTTTTGCGCCAGCAGAATTTTTTCAACCGGATCAAATATTTTTTCAGCCGGCTCCATGTTTTTACTCAGCACCAGCAGTTCTCCGTTGTTGAGGTTGATGTCCCACCCCAGCTTAAAGAGTGAATCGGGACGGTTGGTTTTAAAAAATGTTTTGAGATCGAGTTCCTGTAAACTGTATTGTGCAATAAAAGCATCCAGCTCTTCCACCGGCATATTTTTGCTGAGTGTAATATAGATATGCCCCTTCTTTACCGTGAACGATTTAATGGGCGGTTGTGCCTGCACGTTACCCACTGCCCACAGCAGCAGTACGGGCAGCAACAGCTTCCGTAAACGGGTAAAGAAATGTATGTTCCGCATTATTTCCATATGTACATCTTCCGCTTTACAAAGTTAAACCCAATTTTGTGCATGGAAAGAAAATCAAATCCCAGCATACCATCCAGGCACCTGTCGTATGCATAACACATTTTTTCCAGGTTGGTTACCAGCACCGGCATCCCTGTAATGGCACGCTCGCCGATTTTGAGATTACTCATATCCCCATACAATGCATCTATTTTTTTGTTACCGGCACCGTTCAACACCATACGTCGTGTGATTACCACATTATCCAATACATTTTCCGACAAACGGCTGTCGATCACATTCGATTCTGCTCCGGTATCTACCAGGAAGGTGAGTTTTTTATTTCCTACTCTACCATACGTAAGTATTTTATTCTGCAGCAGATCAATAGGAAAAACAGAATAGGTGGAAGTATCGGCAAGCATGGGATGCTGATAATCTTTCCGCTGTTTCTTTGTGATATGATGCAGATGAATTTCGCTGTTCTCGTAATCAATGATCATTTCAAATTGTTTGAACAACTGTACCCCCAGCAATCCAAATATTTTGATCCCCTTGCTGTTTTCAATATGACCGAGGTTGATCCGGTCGGCTTCCACTTTAAAATAATGAACAGCGCCAAATGATAATTGCTTCACCATGGTATGCCCGTAAGCCGCAACGGAACCTGTAATACCACCGCTTTCGCTGCCGGCATAACTTTCAGTTATCGGATAATCCCGGAAATACGTCATGTTCAGAATTAAACCCGGTGCGCCCGTATCAAGAATAAAACTTCCTTCAATATCATCGGCTTTTGCCTTTATCAAAATGAGATTACCGGCCCGGCTGAAAGGAAGAATAAAATCGGCACTGTCGGTTGTAACGACGGGTTCACGGGTAAAAGGGTTGTTTGAGGTTGCTGTTTGTTGGGCAGTACCATAACCCAACACTGTTTTCAACGAATCGTTACCGGCCACTTGCTGTGCCCTGCTGCCCGCAACAGTCACTAAAAACACTGCGGCGATGAATAGCTTTACCGGTAATGATGATGACATAAGGTTTATTCAAAAACAAAAATAGTAATCAACAGATTGATTGAGCCACCAGCTACCAGTTGCTGCAACCAATCAACAAACTTTAACATAATACGCTTGTAAGAATTAAAATGTTACTCGCAGACAACATGATTTTGCGTCTTTTTTGAAGAACCACCACTGGCATTCGTCAGTGGGAGGGGAGATCTATACAGGATAAACTACAGAAACATTAATCGCAAAAGATCAGCGTAAGGCAAGCCTTCTTCGTTTGTATTTTTACGTTATCATCCTCTCCTTTCCATTCAGTTTTCGACTCTAAAACACCTGCCCTATCCCAAAGAAAAACAGACTGTCCTCTTTCGACATTCCATAGTCAAACGATAAAATGGTGGACTGATTCCAAGCCAGTCGTAGCCCACCGCCATAAGAAGTTTTTATATTTTTAAAGTTTAAGTCCTGCCAACGGTCTCTTACTGTTCCTGCGTCAAAGAACGGTGCAACGCCAAATGCAAAGCGTTGCTTTCCCATTTGAGTCTCTGCAAGTCGTACTCTCAATTCTACATTTGTAAACCACATGGAACGGGCTAAAAAGCGGTTAGCTCTATAGCCTCGCAATGATTGCTTGCCACCTAATGCGTTTATACTTCCTTCAGGACTCCATTGATCTTGAAATTCAAAAAATGGTGCGTTGTTTCCAAAAATGTTTCCTACACCAAATCGCCCTGCTAAAACAGTTCTTTTACCAACGGGTATTTTTTGATAAACTCGACCTTGAATGAAAAGTTTGTCAAAATCGAATTGCGAACCTATGTATTTGCTTGAATATTCATTGGCAATTTCAAAGTAGTATCCTTTCGTAGGGTCGGGTTCAAAATCTCTTGTGTCAAATATCAATGCAGTTTGAAGTATGGAAACCCAACCACCGTCAACACCTGAAATTAAACCGTCTTCAAAATCTCGTCTTAAAAGTGAAATTCCGTTTGATGCGGTTGTGTTTTGTCCTGTAATTGGGTCAATTGCTTCCGCATTCATTCCTTCAAAAGTTGAATAACTCAAATGCTGTATTTCATAACCACCCATTATTCTCCACCTTCCGTTACCAAGAGCATAGTCGGCCTTCAGGTTGAGCATAAATTCTGTTTCCCTAAATCGGTTTGATAGGGCATCTGTTACGAGACTTGCCTCTCCTATTCCACCAGGCCTCAACGTTTTTCTTGCCTTGTCAAATTCTCGATAAGTTGAAAAAGTGGTGGTTTCATCTGTGGGTAATCGAAGTTGTCCGAGTGTTGATTCCGTTAATCCAAAATAAAGGTTGGCTGGATTTTGTTGTGCTTTAAAGTCAACCTTAAATCTCCAACGTGTTCCTTTGTAATATGGAACGTCAAGAGAAAGCACTAATTCCTTTGCATTTGAAGTGTAATAAGCCGCATTAGCTTTAAGTTTTGCCAAATAAGGGGTGTACGGAAATAATGGATTATCACGATTACCATTCCAATAGGTGTTCGTTCTTACGCCAAAGCCGAAACCTGTTACCGGGTCGGAAGAAAAGTCGGGTATTCCTGTAATAAATGTTCCTTCTTTCTTTTTTTCAAGGTCAGCATCAGACATTCTTTTCGATTTGATGAATGAAAGACTGTCTTGCTCTTGTGCCTTTGCGATTGTGATTGAAAATAGTATAAACAGAATTACTGTGATACGCTTCATAAATTGGATATTTTTTTAAATACCCTGCAAAGCTCAGAAGCGATTTAGAAGAAATTTTGAATTGCCCTAAAAGCTGATTTTAAAAATGTGTGTTTCCTGATGAAATTCATAGGTGATTTTCCATTGATGTCTTTTGCATATTTGCTCAACAATAGCCAAGCCGAGCCCACTTCCTGAACTTTCGTCAGAAGTTTTTTTAAACCGTCTAAACAGCTGTTCTTTTTCCAAAGCTTTATTTCCTGAATTGCTAATAATATAGCCCGATTTGCTCAAGTTAATTTCAACTGTTCCTTTTTGTAGATTATGTCTTATTGAATTGAGCAATAAATTATTGATGAGAATTTCAATCAAAACTCTGTTTCCTGAAACGAAACAATCTTTTTCTAATGACTTTTTTAGGCTCAATTGTTTGTTTGAAAAATGTTCCTGCAATTGCTCTATGCATTCTTCGGTCAATTCGCTCAAGTTTATTGTTTCGCTACCATCAAACTGATGATTTTCGATTTTGGCAAGTAACAATAGATTTTTGTTGATACGTGAAACCCTTGTCAATGCGTTATTGATGTCTTCAATTAGTTGATACTGCCTGTTTGTTAATGCTTCTTTTTGCAGAAGTATGTCCAATTTGTTTTTGATAATTGCCAAAGGTGTTTGTAATTCGTGTGAAGCATTTTCGGTAAATTCTTTTTGTGATTTGTAAACCGATACCGTGTGTTCGATTAACTTTTTCAAAGCAACATTCAATTCTTCAAATTCAATAATGCTGGATCTTTCAAATGAAATATTACTTTGTGAATTCAGATTAAATGCTTTCAACTTTGCCAAGGTGTTTTTAAAAGGTTGCCATAGTTTGACCGATAGTCGTCTGTTAAGAATCAAAAAGCCAACCACCAAAATCAGAAAAAACAAAAACGTCAAAATTGCTATGGCAACAACAGTTTCTTCGGTTTCTTCAACATTGGTTTCTACGGTGAGTAAATAATTACCTTCGTTTATTTTAATCAATCTCGAAAGCCCTCTAAATCGGTCAATATCTTCGTGAGTTACATAAGGGTTTTTTCTTAAAACAGTGTAAGTACTGTCTTTTCTGTTCTTGTCCAGAGTAGTTTTTTGCAAGTTTGTTCCGGGTTGAATTTTGTTCCAAAGCACGATACTTTGATTCAATTCGGTTAGGGTTAGATCTAACTTATTTAATTCGTTTTCCGTTCTATCAGCAACAATTTCGTTGTGTTCGTCTAACTCACGAAGCCAAATACTGTCAACTAAATAGAGGTATGCAGGAACACTTGCCGCTAAAACAAGTAAGGCATAAATGGTAAAGGATTTAAGCGATTTGTTTAGTAATTTATTCATCCTTCCCATTTATAACCTGTTCCATAAACAGTTTTCAAATAATTATCGCAACCTGCTTCGTTCAATTTCTTTTTGAGATTTTTAATATGAGCATATACAAAATCGTGGTTGTCTAACATATCTGCAAAATCACCTGAAAGATGTTCTGCCAAGGTGCTTTTGGAAATAACTCGATTTTTATTTCCGATAAAGTAGAGCAATAAATCAAATTCTTTTTTGGTCAGAATAACGGGGTGATTATGAACTGAAATGCTCTTTGCAAGTAAGTCTATTTCTAATTCATTTTGTCGAACGGTATTTGAATTTCCGAATTGTTTTCTTCGGATAACCGAGTAAATCCTTGCTGCTAATTCCGAAAGATGAAAAGGCTTTGTCAAATAGTCGTCTGCACCAATTTGAAGTCCTTTTATTTTATCGTCTAATGCGTTTTTTGCAGAAATAATAATTACTCCGTCTTGTTTGTCTTGTCTTTTGAGTTCTTCTAAAATATTCATTCCGTTGCCGTCAGGCAACATAATGTCCAATAAAATGCAGTCGTAATGAAATGATTCAATTTTCTTCAATGCCTGATTAAAAGTTCTTGCAAACTCACACAGATAGTTTTCTTCCGAAAGATAATCGGAGATACTGTCGGCAAGTTCGTTTTCGTCTTCTATAATCAGTATTTTCATTTGTCAAAGTTATTATTTCAATTTTGTAGAAATTTTGAATTACTCTCTTAATTGTAAGAGTGCTTCTTTTTCTGACTTGCAATTATGATTGTATTCTAATGCGTATCTATGCGCATTATATATTAAGCAGCAGCAACTTCCAATCCCCTTAGAATTAATCATAACATATTTACTCAATGCATTTAAGCATTATTTGCAAGAAAACACATAAAAGATCCTCCGAAACGGAGGATCTTTTTTAATCAAAAACATCAGGAAAAACAAACTGTTTCCAATGGGTTTATCAATAAATTTTACAAGAGGGTGAATGTGCAGGTAATCAAAGGAACGGAATCGTTTTTTCGGAGTTGGATCTAAAAACGGAGCCGCTGCAAATGTACGGGGCAGTCAACTGCTGCATTTACCGGATGCGGCTGATTCCTGCCTTTAAAAGTTAAAAGGGCTGTTGCCAGCCCTTTCTTCAAAAAAATTATTCTTTAATGAGATTCCCCGAACCGGCCGACTTGGATTTGATCTCTGCCGGATTACCATAATAATGGATATCGCCGCCACCGGCCACACGTACATCCAGTTTCATACTGGCAAACACCCACACATTCCCCGAGCCCGCAATATTGATCTTTGCATTTTCGGCTTTCAGATCTTTCATCCGCACATCGCCACTGCCGGCCACATCAATATCAACCGTGCGTGTGGAACCGCTTGCTTCTGCTTTTCCGCTGCCCGCAATGTTTACATGCACTTCGGGTGCATTGATCTCTTTCAGTTTTATATCACCACTGCCGGCAATACTGAGTTTTATTTTTTCGGTTGAGTTGATTGCTGTTTCGGCAACCATATTGCCGCTGCCCGCCAGGCTTACTGTTTCATAGTTGGGCGAGCGCAGGTATACTTTTATATCCTGCGTTGGGCGCAGGTTCATGCCGTTTCTTGTACGGATGCGTAACACTCCATCCTCAACGGATGTAAGGATATACTGCATCAGGTTTTCATCGGCTTCGATCCTGATCTCACGCTCATCGGCTTGCGAAAAAAACACATCAAATGCACCAGATGCTTTTACACTTCTAAAACTGCCTTCATTGCGGTTAACGCTGACAATATCGCCATTGCCCCTTACGCTGCGCCAGCCGCAGGAACTGATGATTGTAGCTGTAATTAAAAGAAGTACCGCCCAGGTAAGAAATTGTGAACGCCTCATGATTTGGTTTTTGTTTTAATGGTAATGATCTGCAGTGCTTCACTGTAAGACGGGCATAACAATACACTGGTTACGAACACGGCTCACGGAAAGATTATCTGCGGGTTAAAGCTGGAGCAGGACAAATGTAAACGAAAAATAATAGTACAAAAATTATTCATTTAACAGTTTCTACACAACCGGCTGCTCTTATCCCCAGCGGCCGAATATCTCTGCTTTTGGCCATTGCTGCTTTTTGTTACCTTCGCCGCATCATGACAGAAAAGATTCTCATCCTCGATTTTGGCTCACAATATACCCAACTCATCGCCCGTGCCGTTCGTGAATGCAATGTGTATTGCGAAATTACCCCGTTTCACAAACCAGTAGTTGTGGACGAATACCTGAAGGGGATCATTCTTTCGGGCAGTCCGTTCTCGGTAAATGATGCCAATGCCCCGGTGGTGGATGTGGATGCGCTTACCAGGCAGTTCCCCGTACTCGGCATCTGTTATGGGGCACAGCTTACTGCCAAACAGTTTGGCGGCCGTGTAGAAAAAAGTGAGAAGCGTGAATACGGACGTGCGGTATTGCGGAAAGAAAAAGAAGATGTGTTATTAAAAGATATCAGTGCAACATCGCAGGTGTGGATGAGCCATGGCGACAGTATTCTTGAACTTCCGTCGGGTTTTGAAGTGATGGCTGTTACCGATTCAATTCCGGTGGCTGCTTTTCGTGCAAACGGCACCGTTAGTAACCCGCTGTACGGATTGCAATTCCATCCCGAAGTCTATCATTCAACCGAAGGGAAAAAAATACTGAAGAATTTTTTAATGGACATCTGCGGTTGCAAAGCCGACTGGACACCTGCTTCGTTTGTAAACGAAACGGTTGCCAGTCTACAACAACAGATCGGCAACCGCAAAGTAATTATGGCATTGAGCGGCGGTGTTGATTCAACCGTAGCAGCCACATTAATCCACAAAGCCATTGGCAAAAACCTCTTTGGTATTTTTGTTGACAATGGTGTATTGCGGAAAGATGAATTCCAGCAAGTGCTCGATACGTACGCCAGCATTGGTTTAAATGTAAAAGGTGTGGATGCACGTGAACATTTTTATACCAAGCTGGCGGGCAAAAGCAACCCGGAAGAAAAACGAAAAATAATCGGTGGCACT
>CAYMSG010000140.1:0-8337 GCA_964392955.1 uncultured Chitinophagaceae bacterium
GAAAATACTCCAGCAGTCCTTTCTTTTCATAGGCAAAATCAAAGTCAGGAATAGTTGCCCATGTTTCATAGCAATGCTGGCTTAAGATAGCAATATCACGAAGCGGCACCGCTGATTCTTCAACATGTTTGGCCGTTGCGCTTTTCATAAACTTCAATCCCCATGAAATCAATGCAGCATTCAAACGTGGCTCTACATAAAACGGACTCTTTGAATTCCACATCCATTTCAAACCCTGTTTTACAATACCGGGAGTTGCCAAGGGCACAAAGTGACTTGGACAAACATAACCGGCATTTCCATACGAACAGTTATCGGAGAAATCGCCTTTCTCCAACACTGTTACGTCCCATCCGCTTTGTTGCAGATAGTAAGCCGAACTTAACCCGATAATGCCGCCGCCGATTACAATTGCTTTGCCCATTGATGAATCTTATGTTTATTTTAATTACAAAACCTGGAACCCATACGCATATGGATCATCTTCCTTATCAATGCTGATGGTATTGTATCCATAGATCTTTGCCCAACCTTCAATACCTGGACGGATTGCTTTGATACCATTTACTTCTAACTCTTCCTCAATTGTTCCAATAAACTTACTGCCGATGATGCTTTCGTGGATGAACTGATCTCCTTTCTTCAGCTTTCCTTTTGCATACCATTGTGCCATACGTGCCGAAGTTCCTGTTCCGCACGGACTGCGATCAATTGCTTTGTCTCCATAAAACACAGCATTACGTGCAGTTGATGTTGGATCAATGACAGAGCCTGTCCAGAGAATATGACTGCATCCATTGATGGTTGCATCCTGCGGATGAACAAATGTATATTTTGCATTGATATTCTTCCGCAATTCTCTTGCCCATGCAATGAGTTTATCAGCTGTATAATGTTCCAGCCCTTTGAAATTTTTCTGCACATCCACAATAGCATAAAAATTTCCACCATATGAAACATCTACCACCAATTCCCCCAACTCAGGACAATCAACCGTTAATTCTGTTGAGTGTAAGTAAGCAGGCACGTTCGTCAGCTTCACACTTTCAACCTTAGGAGGCCCACTCACTAATCCCGACTCACTACTCACGGTTTTATATTCGATCATTACTAAACCCGCCGGCGCTTCCATTCTTATAATACCCGGCGTTTTCGGAACAATTAATCCTTCTTCAACTGCGATTGTAATAGTGCCGATCGTTCCATGTCCGCACATCGGCAGACAGCCGCTTGTTTCAATGAACAATACTGCTACATCATTCTGCGGATCATGCGGTGGATACAAAATACTTCCACTCATCATATCATGTCCACGTGGTTCAAACATTAGTCCTTTGCGTATCCAGTCATACTCTTTTAAAAAATGTTGCCGCTTTTCACTCATGTTCTTTCCTTTCAATGCAGGGCCACCTTCAGCAACCAGGCGAACCGGATTACCACAGGTATGTGCATCCACACAATGAAACACCCAACCACCAAAACGACTGAGCGAACTGTTGGGATATTTTTTGATGATGGAAGAATTTTTCATACTAAACTATAAAGCTAATGTGTTTAACTGAAACCTCTCTAACTTCAACGACTGCGCCTTGCACTTACGTTATTAAGCTTCACAGACCTTTTAAATACATACGCAACATCCTTTGGTTACTATTTAGTTTATCGAGTCTGCTTAATATCTGTACAAGCGAAGTTAACAAGTGATCCTGTATAATTAACAACTGCATTTAGTCTGATTTTTACCAATCTTAACCAATATCTGAAATTTTGAAAGTGCAGGCAAAACCAATATTTTTAGCTATCTCAACTCGCTTTATGAATAAAAATCTGTTGTGTTTCTTTATTACTATAGTTTGTTATTCACCCACAATTAGCAGTGCGCAGGAAAGCTGTAGCTGTAAAGAAGCGAATACGCTGAAATCTAGACAAGACAGCATACGCATATTACCCAACTCATCGATGTCTCGTTGCAAAGCAATAGGGTTTGAACTTATTACAGATTCTCTTTTAAAAAATAAGCAAACTGATGAAGCAGAGAAATACCTGGAAAGAATAGAGCACTTCTATAAAAAAGCAGATTGCGATAAAAGTCAGAAAAAAAATCTGATCAGGCTTTACATAGCCCTTTACGACTTAAAAGCTTCCTATAACCAATTACTCGAATATCAACTACAGTTATTATCGCTTGCAGAAGCAGAAAACGATGAAACAGAAATAGGTTCCGCATTACTGAACATAGCACAGGTATTTAACCGTTTAAAACAGGCAGATAAAGGAATGGAGTTTACCCGCAAATCAATTCCGCTGATCACTAAAATGAAAGCCTCTGTACTGAAAGCAGAATTACTGAATAAAATTACTGCCAGGTATTTCTTCTATGCGCAGGACTATAATAACAAATTATATGCAGACACTGCATTGTTATTCGTTAACACCGCCTATAAAACAGCTAAAGAAGTAAATAGTATTAAAGAACAAATAATAGCACTAACCAGACTGAGTGCAATTGCAGAAAGCAAAAATGAATATTCCAAAGCGCTGAATTTTATTGACAGTGCATTGAACATGTGCAGACCCGGAATTAACAACCGACAATATGTAACCCTATACGGAGACAAAGGCTTTATATACTTTAAACTGAACAATTTCAAAGAAGCAAGACGTTATGCAGATTCGGGTTTAAAATACAGCATGGAGGAAAAGTATCCTCCGCTGATTTCAAATTCATACTCGCTTATCTATGATATTGAAGTGGCAGCAGAAAATTATAAAGAGGCTCTATGGGCAAGAGATAACCAAAAGAAAATAAGCGATAGTTTATTTACCTCCGAACGCACAAAAACTGTAAATGAGCTGGAGAAGAAATACAACCAGGCTAAAAACGAAAGAACCATCAAAGAGCTATCGCAACAGAAACAAATTTACCTGCTGCTGGCATTAGCCGGTTTACTGGCGCTACTTCTTATCGGCTTCCTCTTGCACCAACAATCGCTGAAACATAAACAAGTTGTTTTGGAAACGGAGCTTCGGTTAAACAGGGCCAGGATGAATCCCCACTTCTTTTTTAATGCACTTGCTTCGTTACAAAGTCTTGCACTTAAAGAAAGCAATCCTACAAACATCGCTACAAATCTCTCCAAGTTTTCACATATTATGCGGGAAACACTGGAAAGTACTTACAATGATTATATTACAATTGAAGAAGAGGCCCATTTTTTAAAAGAATACCTGGATCTGCAGCAAATTCGTTTCCCGCAAAAATTCAAGTACGAAATACAAATTGATGACAATGTTGAAGCAGATGAATTAATGGTTCCATCGATGATTGTACAACCTTTTGTTGAAAACAGTATTGAACATGGCTTCAGTAACATTGATTATACCGGAATAATACTGGTTCATTTTATTAAAACAGCATCTGCACTGCAAATCATTATAAAAGACAATGGCAAAGGGTTTGCCCCTAATCAAGAAGAAAAAGGAAAACATATTTCCCGTGCCGGGCAAATTGTAAGAGAACGTATTGATTTACTAAACCTGAAATTAAATTCTAAAGCAGGCTTCCAAATTAGTGAGTCAGCTGATAAAGGTGTAGAAGTAAAAATTATGCTGCCGGAAATTTATTCAAACAGCAAATAATTCATTACTCATTACAACTTATAAACAGTAAGCCAGCCGGCACAATTGCCAGCTGGCTTTTTTTACTTATTTCACTAAAATCGAATACAATTCGGCACTTGTAGAAGTTGGTGTAAGATTGGTTAATGTTCCATTTTTCCAATATGCAGCACAATAATCGCCGTTGGAATTTCTTTCAACATAGCCGTATACATACACATTATTTTCATCAATCTCAATTCCATATGATTCAGCGTTAAAATTTGCTGAGGCAGTTTGCAGAGTTGTTTTTATTCCGTTCTTCCAATAAACCACAATATCAGTTCCATTCTGAATTGATTCGTTACCCGAAACATAAACATCTGTTCCTACAACTTTAATACCGCTACACTCAGCTTCCGATGTTGATGGTATAGGCAGCAATGTTTTTACACCATTTTTCCAGTAAGCAGGCTTAGAATTAATATCATTCCCTGCAACATAAACATCGGTTCCTGCTATAAAAATCGCCTGCCCTTGCTCACATTCGGCAAGCACTTCCCTAACTCCATTTTTCCAAACCACAATGTTTTCCTGTGTAGAATTATAGTCTCTGCCAAGTACATATACATTTGAACCTTCTACAAAAATATTAGTCGCATAACTATAAGTTAGGCTGTAGGGTAAAATAGTTACAGTACCATTTTTCCAAACAGATGGCTGCTGTGGCGCTGAAGATGAGGTGTACGTTTGGCCGCATAAATAAATGTCTGATCCATTAACAACCATTGTCTTTCTTAATGGGCTGAAATTATTCACTGCAACATTATCGAACAGAACAACCCCGTTTTTCCAAATACTCATTTTTCTGACACCAGACCCCTGCGGGTCTACTTGACCAAAAACATAAATGTCTGTACCCACCACTTCAATGTCATATAAAATAACATCACTGCCGGAAACGGATATAGTTGTTGCCGTTGTATCAACCCAATACTTGCCAATATAATACCCTGCACTGCTTTCTTCGTACCCAACAGCATACACTTTTTTTGCAACGGGCGGCAAGCCGGGCATATCGTCTTTTTTCTTTTTACAGGAAGCAAAAAGCAGTGCGCCTGAAATAACAATTGCTAGAATTGATCTTGTGTTCATAGTTTTAGAATTTAATTGATATTGAATTTTATTTTATAACAAGTCTGTAAGCGTACCCGTTCATACCGGCTGTAATGGGCAACTCATTCATTACGCCGTTTTTCCAGTAAACAGGAACAGCGCCAGAACTTAAAGGGTAGCTGCCAATTACATACACATCTTCACCATCAACTCCAATTCCATAAACGGAAACAACTCCTTGTGCTGTAATAGTACTGAGCATTTTTTGAGTGCCGTTTCTCCAACTTGTTGCATTGTAGATATTACTACCCGTTGAAACAGAGCCTGCAGTATACACATCATTACCTGATACAGCAAGACCGTAACTCCACCCTTCTGCATTACTAAGCACCGTTTTATTGTTGTTTTTCCAAAGAACAGGTTTTCCATTTTCTTTGCCGGAACCATAAACATCTGTTCCGTTAACAACAATGCGATGTACTTCGGCGTTAGTTCCCGCATCAGATGTAAATGCAACCGCTACTCCATTCTTCCAATATTTGGGCAAACGGTTATAGGGCGACGAACTGGCTGTTTCATATCCGGCTATATACACATCGTTTCCCGCCACAACCATATCAAATGGTCTTGCATCTGTAGCATTTGCGCCAGTATTTGAAGTAATAGATGTTACTGTTCCATTTTTCCATTGAATCATTTTTGGAACACCACTATTCGGGTACTCATATCCGGCCAAATAAATATCATTACCGTTTACAGCTAAGCAGTTGTAATAAATTCCGGGAACATGGGGGATTGCCTGAAACTCTACTCCATTTTTATAAATTACTGCTGAATAACCACTTGATGATGGTTGTTGTCTGCTTGCAAGTACATAAACATCACTACCATCTACTTCAAGGTCTTCACCATAAATTTTTTCAGTAGACGGATTCCCGATAACTGTTGCGCTATTATTTACAAAATACTTGGTAGAGGCTTCATTTGTTGCACTATTATACTCTACACTTAATATATACCTCTTCTTCGGTGATGCCTGCTCATCGCTTTTATTTTTTTTGCAGGAAATAACGAAAGTGCTGATGCATAGTAGCAGCATCAATTTTGAAACATTTGTTTTCATTGTTTTGATTTTTTGTTTTTGAGAATGGATATTGATTAATAAACAGATCAGTTTGTTATTGTAAATCTTCTTCAAGCACTACTACGGCCGGGTCTTCCGGCAGATACACGATTTTCACCTTATCATCTACCCGATACTTCTGGTATTTAATTTTGCTGATGGGAATACTGATGGTTTGATATTGCCCCATGGGACTGCGTTCTGTTTCAGGTTTGTTGAATAATTTATCAACGAGATCAGGACCATTCTTTGCTTTGGAAACTGCAGTTTCGGCAGCTTTCGTTTTTTCTGCAGCCGTATCAGCAAAAAAGGCTACCTCCATATAGTAGTTGGAACTGCTGAAACTTTTCCTTTTCTTAGATCGGTATTCTTTTAACTCCAAAACCCACCCGGTTGAGTGCATGCCCTTTTCAAGTAGCCTTTTTTTTGCAGAAGCTTCCCGGTAACTAAGAAAAATGAACAGCGATGCGATACACGCAAATACAACTATCCCTCCAATCAAAAAGTACTTAACAGGGACAACTTTCCCGGTATGTTTCATATTCGCTTATTTTAAATTTTCGCAAAGAATTTCCTGCACATTAAATTCATCAAAACGTGAATTGCTGTACTTACCTCCCAAAAAATCCTGGTACAAATCAATTTTGATGATCTTGCATTTCCCATCCGGTGCTTTTGCTCCAATAGCTGTTCCTATTTGACGGTATTCGGGCTGACCTGAAATTTCATTTTTCTTTACATACCAATCAGCTACCAGCAAAGACTGTTTAATGTAGGTATAGCCGGGATAGTTCTTTGAAAAATGCTGTTTGAACCATCCTTCCCACTCCGCATTTTTATTATTGTCGAAAGGGGCTGGAAAAGTAACAGTAGCCAACTCTCCATCTCTGTTCTTTTTAATTACTGCAAGCAGTGATTTATTATCGGGATAAGATGACAATGCCTGTTTGCCTTTTGTAATGGCATCATCAACACCTGGAGTTGATGGGAATATCTTTTTAACGGCTTCAAGATAGTTGACGATACTTTTAATTGCCTGTACACTGCCCTTAGACCGGCAGATCAGGTTTTCAACCGGTATAATTGCATCGCCGGTAAACGTACCTTGCTTTTCGATAAAGCCAATATGATAATCGATATCTGAAACAAATGATGCAGCACCTTTTTTCTTAAAGTCTTCTTCCGCCTTTTTCATTTGTTTGGGATCGGATGATCCGGAAAGAAACTGCTGTACAAAATCATTAAACTGAGAAATACGTGTATTACTTATCTCCACGTATTCGTTACAGGGCGATGCTGTAAAATAATCCCGCAGCACTTCTGGTTTCATAAAATTCATCAAAAACCTGGCAGTACGTTTACCTGCTGCTGAATCTTTTAAAATTTTTTCGTACGGATTTGCAGAAGCATCAAATTTTTGGTTAGCGCCTCTGTCTTGTGCCTGTACAAAAACGATTGTACAGAACAATGCCAGCAGCATTGTTTGAATTTTTTCCATGTTGATTCTGAAATTTGAGTTAAACTATTTTAAATTTTCGCAAGGGATGGTGATGGGATTACCAGGAAGAATTAATGATGGCGCACTGTATTTACCGCTGCCTTCATAGGTACAGCGCATGTATGCACTTGCAATGGCACAAGTACCATCCGCTCGCTTCAGTGCAAGATTTATTTCTACTTCTTTATGCAAGGGTATATCTAAAACATTTTTCTCAATTGTCCAGTTACTGCTGATATGAACTTTGGTAACGGTTATTTTATCTGCTGCCCAAATTGCTTCATATTGCTTTTTAGCGTTGGTTTCAATCGTTGCATCACTGAACACCGCTTTCTTCATGCGGATATTCTTTAGATAATCTGTTTGATTTTTTTCCATCTTAGCCATATACGCTTCTCTGCTGCCGTATTTCGCAATAGCTGCTTTTACCTCACTCAAGCGTTCTTCAAGAGAAATTGCTTCAGGATAAACCTTTATTGCACAGCTTATGAATGCCTCATACAGATATAAATCCTGCAAAAACGAAACAGCACTTAATGATCGCCAATTATTAAACCCATCATCTGCCTTTGCCAAAACAGCAGGCAATGCCTTTACGTGTGCTGTAACATCATTGTATGCATTTTTGAGGATAATAGCGGTTGGTTTCGATTTCATGAACTCTTCTATTTTAGCTTCGTACTCTTTCACCACTTTATCACTCTCAGCCAACGCTTCCATGACTGCTGGTTTATTATGCCCTTTATCACCCGGAATATTCAGTTTGCCTTTTTGAAAAATAAAAGGCTCCTGGAAAAGGATTTTCGTGTACTTCATGGTGTTCTGTGCACCATCACGACTGTATGCACTTGTTGCAGGCTGAGCAAAAAGATTTGCAGTGATCAGTAACACAAACAAATTAAAGATCAGAAGATGTTTCATTGTTGAACTTGTTTAGAATTATTCAAAGGGTTCTTATAATTTTTTGACTCCCATATAAATGACTACTGCACCAACAGTACAT
>CAYMSG010000141.1:0-8337 GCA_964392955.1 uncultured Chitinophagaceae bacterium
TGCGCCTTTACTTATAACGGTAAACTTATCATTGCTCTGTCCTTTTACAATAAAGCTGATGCTGTATTGCTCCGCTTTATCCTTTATAAATACTGCTGGCTTTCCGTTTACGTCTGTAATAGCGTCGTTGGGTAGTACCACCTGCCTGATGATATTATTTCCTGTGACCCGCACATTTACATTTTCACCAATTTTGAACTGGCCTTTGGGATTGATGATTTCAAATACAACTTTCTGAGATTGATTGCCGCTATTCACAGATTGAGCGGTACTAATCATTTTTAGTTTATAAGCCAGTGTATCGGTATTAGATATGGTCGTAAACCCGGTGGCTGTCTTCAATTTTTCAGCGTCTGTTGCAAATACCTGTGCTTCCACAAAAACCTGGTCAAGGTTGGTTATTTCAAACAGCGTCTCCCCGCTGTTTACCACAGCACCAATTGCATAATTAAAAGTTCCTACAATGCCGCTAACAGGCGAAGTGAGGGTTATCGCTTTTGTATTACCTGTATTCTTTCCGGTATTAGCATCAAAGAGTGCTTTATTTCTCTTAGCACTTTCATACCTGGCTTTCGCTTCAGTAATATCTTTTTTTGCTGCAATATCTTCTATTGCCAATAACCTTTCGTATTGTGCTTTGGCAGCTTCATACTCTGCATTGACACTGTTACTTTGAGAAATAATACTGATTTGTGTTCCCGCATCTACCTGTTGTTCTATAACAGCTACTATCTGTCCTTTACCAACCCGTTGGCCGGGAGCTACTCTTAAAGAAACAATTTTGCCGGCCTGTGGTGTTTGTATTACTGCCCGGCCTTGCGGAGCGGCAATTACTGTACCCAATAAAACGGATGATTCATTAAAATCTCCTGTTCCAATTTTCTTCGTCTGGATATTAAAAAGGAACTGTGTCTCTTTTTCTACTATGAATGTTGTGGAAGATCCGCCGCCATTTTTACCAGCGCCATCACCATGGTCTTCGCCGCCATGTGCTGATACAGGATTGTAAGTGGCCGTTGGTAAAAGACAAAGAAGAATAATTGCTCCGGCAATTATCTTCCTGCTCCGGGTTTTGTTTACAAAAAACATAACTAATAAGCCAAGCAGCAGACCTATTAATCCAAAAAACCAATTGCTGCTATACCAATGAGAATGGGGACTATTTTCGCCTGTTGGTACGGCCAATTCTTTTCCTGCTTCAATATTGTTTAACTGAATCAGGTCAATACCTGCATAGCTATTTATATTGATTACAAGGTTGTATGCTTTCTTCTCCGGGAATGTGGTTTTCAATTCAAATACGCCTTTGTCAAACCTGACAACAGTAATTTTAATATTAGGATTCCCTGCCACTGTTACTTCCAGTTTGGCACTGTCAATAGGGATATTGGTATTATATTCACTTAAGTACAGGCGAAGCGATGTTTCCTTGCCTGGTACTATCGGACTATATTTTAACAGTACTTCATAGATTTCTGAAGCAGACTCAGAAGAAAAGTAACTTACCGGAGATACACTTGTTTTTTTAGCATTCCCGTGATCTTCTCCACCGTGTGCAAAAGCAAGTACCGGTAATAGCCCCACTAAAAATTGAATGATTACTCGTTTCATAACTGACCCATTAAATATTTGTGATTGATAACACTGAGATTATAATTTCTTACTGCTTCCAGGTATTTCTGGTAAACATTATAAGCATCATTGCTGTTTCTTAATAAACTGATATAATCAATTTCACCACTTGCAAAAAAACGTTGAGAAGTAGTAATAACTTCCTGTGCTTTTCTTAACCCTGTTTGCTGATAATATTGAACCGACTGCCAGTTGGTTTGCATTTCGCTGTTTGCATTAATAGACTGTGCTGATAATTCCTGCTGCAAACCCTGTTGTTTGCTTTGAATAACCTGCTGCTCTGTTTTAGCTGCATTGATATTGCTTTTATACTGCCCAAACCATAATGGAATAGTTACACCAACTCTGAAGCGATTAAACCATCTTGTATCTCTTTCTCCCTGGTTGAAATAGCCAAAAGCCAACCCGGGTAACGCCCTGCTTTTTTGCAATGAAATATTTTGTTTGGCTACATTGTCCTGCTGCTGTAATAACAGTAAGGCAGGATTTGAAAGAATCGCTGTGGAATCGGGGGCAGATAGGAATTGGGGTTGTGATTGTGTAAGGCCCAGCGGTTCTACAGAAATGGAATCTTTGATGCCCGTGAACCATAGCAACTGTGCTTTCAAGGATGCAGTCCTTATCAATGACTGCTTGTATAGGTTATGAATTTCACCATACTGTGTTTCAGCAAAAGTTTGTTGCAAATAATCTATTTGTCCGGCTTTAAATTGGCGGATGGCTGACCTCATTATCCTCTCATACAGTGTGTCCTGTATATATAATTGTGCGGATAGTGAATCGGCATACTGTACTTCTAAGTACAAAACTTTAACCCTGTACTTTAGCTCTGCTTCCGTTAACTTCTTTTCCTGTTGCGCTACACCAATTTGCTGCTTTTGCAAGCGGTACTGATTACTGTACACCGTAGGAAATTCAAATGACTGTGTAATGCTGCCTGTGTAGAAATTACCTGTGGGGCTCTCCCAGAAAAATTCCGGATTGGGAAGATTGATTGCCGATTTCAGTAACTGTTGCTGCTGCTTTACTTGCAGTGAAGCGGCCTGAATATTTTTATTATTAGCCAATGCTTTGGCCACAGCCTCGTTTTCTGTAAGCACTTGCTGTGCTGCTGCCGGTAAACTGACAATTCCTGTAAGAAAAACTATGATACTATATCTGAGCATAAAAAATGATTACGGTAAAACAAATAACCTCAATTTGCTGGATGCAAAATGCAGGTGGATGAAGCTGTTAAAGCTTCATCTGTTTTACTGTAATCAAATCTGAAAACTCTGTATCGCTATACGTATATCAGGAGGAGGAGGATAAAAAAACCTGGCTTTGTATTTTGGAGGAAAGTCCTTACTTGCCTGTGATAAATCTATTCCCAAAAATGTGCTTACAATTGCAACAAACGCTGGTACATCAATACCAGCATTCACATTTTGATTGAGATTCTTATCTAAATTTTGAAATTTTTGTACATCATCGCTGCAACATCCACCCGGGCTTTTTGTGAACGACTTGTTATCTCCGGTTGGGACTTGTTTTGCAGGTTCACTATCATGCTGATGTTTAGTACCATCCTGATGTTCATGAGTGGTAACTGTTGATCCCTCTTTATCATGTAAATGTTTTTTACCATCTGCATGTACATGTATTTCAGTTGCTTCTTTAACAGCATTATGGTCAGAAGTATTGAAGCCCATATCCAGCCCCAAAGCACAGGCAAACCCTACCGCTGTATTTGATGCAAATACAATCAGCAGAAATAATGCTTTTAGTTGTATGGATAATCTATGTTTCATTTAACAACTGTAAAAATAGGGCAATTCTTTGAATGACAATGCTTGCTGAAGTGTAAAGGTAATTGGTCTTATAATCGGAAAGTTACAGAATTATGAAAAAAACTTATAAAATTGTTTTCCTGAATACGTAAACACATTTCCCAATTGCGTAAGGGATAATACCTTGTTATACAGCAATTTGCGGCCTAAAACACGGCTCATGAGAAAGAAAGGTATTGTAATAGTTATTGCTCTGTCAATTTTTAGTGTAGCAGAAGCGCAAACAAAGGAAAAGGTACAAAATGCAGATACAACCAATTTGAAGTATTTGCCAGATGTAACTGTCGTTGGCAGAAACAGCAAAAGCGATTACCAGCAAATGCCGGAAATTGTAGGTACTAATATTTACGCTGGTAAGAAAAATGCGTTGATCGTGCTGGATAATGTACAGGGAAATGTGGTAACTAATACCATGCGTCAGGTACTTGCAAAAGTGCCTGGTATCCACATCTGGGAAAGTGATCCAAGCGGAATCCAAATTGGTATTGCTGCCCGTGGATTGAGCCCTAACCGCAGCTGGGAATTTAATGTGCGGCAAAATGGTTACGATATCGCAGCAGATCCCTTTGGCTATCCTGAAGCTTATTATAATCCACAACTACAGGCTGTGCAGCGTATTGAAATTGTTCGTGGACAAGGCTCTCTCCAATACGGCCCTCAGTTTGGTGGATTGATCAATTATATTTTGCGTAATGGCAGTGAGATCAATAAACCATTTGAATTTGAAACTCAGCAAACTGTTGGCAGCAATGGACTGTTTAATAGCTATAATGCGATAGGTGGTAAAAAAGGGAAAGTTCATTACTATACTTTTTTTGATCATCGCAATGGAAATGGCTGGAGAGAGAACAGTCAATACTATACCAATGCAGGTTATGGAACAGTAACCTACAGTTTCAGTTCTAAATTTTCTTTAACTGCTGAAATTATGCGTTCGCATATCCGTAGCCAACAGCCCGGGGGCTTAACGGATGTACAAATAAAACAGGATGCGCAACAAAGTTTCCGCAGCCGCAATTGGTTTGACATAACATGGACAACGCCTGCATTAATCGCCAACTATCAAATCAATGAAAAAACACGGTGGAATACAAAACTGTTTGGTACCGTTGGCGACAGAAACAGCGTAGGTTTTCTACAATCAATAACCACAAGGGACAGCATTAATGCAACAACTCTTACTTATAATAACAGGGTTGTTAATCTTGACCAATACAGAAATTATGGTTTAGAAAGCCGCATCATAACTGATTATACCATTGGTAAAATGAAAAATACATTTTCAGGCGGCGTTCGTTTATACACCGGTACTACCACAAGGCAAGCCGATGGTAAAGGAACTACCGGTACAGGGTATGATGTAACGGTTTCTGGCAACTATCCGAGGGATATAGAATTTAATTCTAAAAATGCTGCTGCTTTTGCAGAAAACATTTTTCGTGTTACAGATAAGTTGTTGATTATTCCCGGCGTTCGCTATGAGTGGCTGGAGGGTTCTTCTTCCGGACGAAACGGATACACTTCCGGTGGTGCAGAAATAATTTTGCAAAATATTACACGTAGCCGCAGTTTTATATTAGCAGGTGTGGGAACAGAATTCCATGTTACAAAAGCTACAGAAGTATATGCAAACATTTCACAGGCATATCGTCCTATTCAATTTGCAAACCTCCAGGCGCCGCCAACAACAGATGTAGTTGATCCTGATTTGAAAGATGCCAAAGGTTATAATATTGACTTAGGTTATCGGGGTAAAGTGAAAAATTTTATTCAGTTTGATGTAAGCGGTTTTTATTTACAATACAATAACCGTGTAGGTACTATTACACCAACAGGGGCTACTTACCGTTTAATTACAAATGTGGGGGCCAGCACCAGTAAAGGTTTTGAAGGCTACGTTGAATTCAATCCCATCAGGGCATTTACAAAAAGCAAGCATACGGATGTAATTATTTTTGGATCTTATGGATACACAGATGCCAAATACAGTGGCGACCACAAAGATGCTAATACAAAGGGCAAGAAAGTGGAGAATGCACCAAGCAATATTATCCGGGCTGGTATCACCGGCGGTTATAAAGGTTTTTTATTAACAGCACAGATAAGCAGTGTTGGAGAAACGTTCAGCGATGCGAATAATACTGTTGCTGCTTCTGCCAATGGAAATACAGGATTAATCCCATCTTATACTGTAACAGACTTAACAGCTACATATAAGTTTTCAAAAGGATTAAATCTTAAAGCAGGAATAAATAATTTATTCGATGAGAGATATTTCACCCGTCGTGCTGGTGGCTACCCAGGGCCGGGAGCTTTACCGGCAGATGGAAGAACATTCTTTATATCAGTCGGAGCAAAGCTCTAAAAAAAGAAAAGCGGCAGAAAAAATTTCTGCCGCTTTTTAATACTTTGAACTATGCATGTTGCATTTGTCCACATGCTTCAGCGCATTTTCTGCAGGCTTCGGCACATTCCTTACAATGCTCCATTCCATGCTGTGCATGTTTTTCACATTCATCAGCGCAGGCATTACAGATGTCAGCGCATTCTGCAAGTATATGTGCAGCATGTAATGAACCCCTTGCCACAAATCCTGCTGCTATAGTACATATCTCTGCACAATCAATATCCAACTTAATACAATTGGCGAGCATTTTCACATCCTGCTCATCGAGGCAGGCAACAGCACAATGATTACATTCTGCTGCGCAATCATTCAATGTATTTAATAACTCTTTATTTTTTTCGTGTGTCATAACTGAAGTTTTAACTTATAAAGAATATTTTTTTCTCTTCTTACATCTAATATTTTTCAGCCCCCCTTCCAAATTTATGCATGCGCTTAGCCTGTAATATCAATGGCTCTTCGCTTGAAGATCTTTCAATTCCTTAATTTCATTTTGCTGTGTGGTGATGATGTTATTTGCAATCGTTTTTAAATTATCTTTTTTGGCGTATCGCAAATATATTCTCGACATACTGATGGCCTGTTCGTGATGAGGTATCATCATTGTAATAAATTGCTGATCAGTATCAGTAGCGGGTTTGTTCATATCCATTGGCATATCTTTCATCATTTGCATTGATTCATTAAAAAACTTATCGTTGCCAGGCTTATTCTCTACGGGACTACTGTTTAAAAATTTATCGAATTCCTGAATTTCTTTTTCCTGATCGGTAATTATTTTATGAGCCAAGGATTTTATTTCTGAATGATGTCCGTGTAGCAATTCTAATTCTGCCATTTCTTTCGCAGCAGTATGATGATACTTCATCATCATTGCAAAATCATGATCAGGATCGTTCTTTGTTTTCATGTTATTCATAGTCTCCATTTGCTTCATCATTGATGACATCATTGAGTTTGAATTATCACTCTGTATTTCCGAGCTATCAGCCATATTTTTAGCAGTGTTGCTATTCTCAGATTCTGAACCTCCTTTACTATACTCTTTACAGCTTGATGTTACAAAGGCAGTTATGGATAGTATTATAATTAACCGCTTCATACTTTCTTAATTTAAGTTTTGAATTTTAATTATGATTTCTTAACAACCTCCAGAGGGCGACAATTTATTCCAACCAGAAATAATATTATTTATTGCCGAAATATTATGCCAGATACTTAACAATTAATAAACCACATTTGATTTTTCATCCAGAGAAGAAGGACATAACACGAGAGTGGGTAACAATCAACATGTTACATTGTAAAATAGAGTTGTTGTAGTTAAGATATAGTAACCAAAAATATGTTTACTAAAGCATTTAACTATGATTGGGGATTGAGTACCCCATGGGGAATATCTGTATATCACACCTTTCCACACAAAAATTGCTATACAATTAGCTGAAGCTTCTGTTCTTAGCAGAAATAAGTTGTGCATTTAAATAACCCTATTAAAATCTGCCTTTAATTGCTATAATAACAGAGATAACAAATTATATTTTGAATAGAAGATGCGAGATGATAACTGATTTTGTAATGAACCCTCACCTGTTTTTCTACAAGCATAGTCACTGCCTGGGAGTTTCGTTAATTGACGGCCTTCGCTATTTTTTCCAAAATGTGATGACTATCTCCAAACTTGCATAGTGCATCACAATGGCTGCGGAGTTCTGAAAACAGGATGTATTTGATTACTACATTGTTTTGTTTAATTGCGGGGCGGGAAAGTTGAAGGCAAACGTCCTTCTCTCTTTTATCAGGTACTATCAGGTAGAATACTTCATCACCGTCGGCTATGGTATAGCTTAAATCGGTCAGCCGCAAAATACCCGAATAAATACTGGTACTTTTTTCCACTTCAAAAGCGGCGATAACGTTATTAGTTCCTTTTTGAAACCACAAAACATCAATCAGCTTTACCGTATTCAATGTGTCTCTTTCCAAATTGATTTCAGGGAATTGCTGTAAACTCATAAATGAAAAACTGTTACCACAATGTGATTTGGAACGGTCATTCGATGCAGCAATAACGTCATAACCCAAAGCATTCCCAATTTTTAATAAATGATATTGCATTTCCGTATGGAGATTTTCTTCGTCTTTTTCCTGCTGCACACTTTCCTGACGCTTCTCTATTAGTTTTTCTAATTTTTTGCGTTCGGGTTCTGATAAATATACATCACTCCCCAAAATCAGCTTCTGTGTTCCAATCTCAAACAATAAGCCTGCAATAGCTCCCAGATCGGATGATAATTCTGATCGGTGCTGGCTATTGGTATCAATCATTACCTCTCTCAGCTTCAGGTATTCACTCCAGCTACCTAATTTCTTTTTGTCTTTGTATAAAAAATTAAAGCCGTTAATGATAGCGGTGGAAAATCCACGCAAATTGACCCCCTGTTACCGGCTTAAACTGACCCCCACTTG
>CAYMSG010000142.1:0-4998 GCA_964392955.1 uncultured Chitinophagaceae bacterium
TTAAAGAATACTTTATTCAAATTCCAGGTGTTATTAAAGTAATAACTGGTTTTGCCGGGGGCATTTGGATTAATCCGGATTATGATGATGTCTGCAGTGGAAGGTCCGGGCATGCAGAGGTGGTAAACGTAGAGTTTGACCCGGAGGTTATATCTTTTGCAACGTTGGTAGATATGTTTTTAAGAGAGTATGGTACTACAGATAGCAGCAATAACTGGAATCCAAAATCACCAACCCGGTCAATTATTTTATACAGAAACGAAGAACAGGAAATGGTGGTAAAGAATAAGATTAAGGAAAAAAAAGAACAGGCAGGTATTGATATTACAACAGAAGTCACTTCATTAGATACCTTTTACAAAGCAGAAGATTATCATTAACATTATTGACAGTGGCCGTTAATTAAAAAACAAAAAACGAAATGAATACACAATTAGCAACGTTTGGTGGCGGATGTTTCTGGGGGGTTGAAAATTATTTTCAAACTATTCCCGGGGTGATAGATGCTGTGTCTGGTTATGCAGGCGGCACATCTGTAAATCCTACTTACCATGATGTATGCGGAGGAAAAACCGGGCATGCAGAAGTGGTGAATGTGGAGTTTAATGCAGACAAAATTTCCTACAGAGAACTGGTAGAGTTATTCTTAAAAAAATATGGAACAACCGGAAGTGACAATAAAATTTATCCCAAATCCCAGTACCGCTCAATTATTTTATATAGAAATGATGAACAGCATGATGTAGTGAAAGATGTTTACAGCAAAATAAAAGAACAAAAAGGTAAAACAATTACAACTGAGGTTGAACCTTTAGAAACATTTTATAAAGCAGAAGAATATCATCAGGATTATTATGGTAACTGCAGAGTACAAGAATAAAAATTTAAAAGAATGAAAAATATTGAAATGGCCACATTTGGCGGCGGATGTTTTTGGTGCATAGAAGCTATTTTGCAGCGTTTGGAAGGCGTAGAAAAAGTTGTTTCCGGCTACGCCGGTGGCAGTATGCCCAATCCCGATTATCGTTCGGTATGTAATGGAAACACAGGCCATGCTGAAGTAGTGCAAGTGAGTTTTGATAAAGATGTACTCAGTTATGAAGAGTTGCTTATAGTGTTTATGAGCAGCCATGACCCCACATCTCTGAACAAACAAGGCGCAGATACAGGCACACAATACCGTTCTGTAATTTATTACCACAATGAAGAGCAAAAGCAAATTGCAGAAATTGTAATCAATGCATTTGAAAATCATTTGAATAAAAAGATTGTAACTGAACTGAGTCCGCTTGATATCTTTTATGCTGCGGAAGCTTACCACCAGGATTACTATAACAGAAACCCCTACGCCGGATATTGTTATGCTGTTATTAAACCTAAGTTGACAAAACTGGAAAAAACGTTTCCGGAAAAATTGAAAGAGCATGTTCATTAAGCAAAATAGAATATTGACAATATTACTTGCCCTGAACTTTTTTGTTACTGAGGCATGCACACAAACAACAAATAAAAAAGATAAAGGAGATACAATGACAACAACAAAAGATGCTTACGGAATCGGCGGCACTAAAGCACCCGAATGGAATATACCTATTTGGGTAGATGGTGAAGGGAAAAAAATTAACCCGGTAAAACTGTCTGACTATGATGGCAAATTTAAAGTAGTGTATTGTTTTCAGAGCTGGTGCCCCGGTTGCCACAGTGTTGGGTTGCCTTCATTACAGCAAATGGTAAAAGCATTGGAAGGAAATGATAAAGTTGCTTTCCTCGCTGTGCAAACTGTGTTTGAAGGTAAGGAAGCCAACACTTTTGAAAAAATGCTGGAGGTGCAAAAAAAGTATAACCTGCATATTCCATTTGGACAGGATAATGGTGATGCAAGCAGCAGAAATATTTCAAACATCATGTACAATTACCGTACAGGCGGCACACCCTGGTTTATTTTTATTGACCAGGAAAATAATGTAGTCTTCAACGACTTTCATCTGAACACAGAAAAAGCAATTGAGTATTTGCAAACAATAAAATAACTATATACAATGAACATAATTAAGCTGAAAAACCAGATGACCATTGTACTGCTTGCCGGTACAATGGTTTCCTGCGGTCAGAACAATGCTCAAACACAAAGCAGGGCAGAAAAAGTAAAAAACACTTACACTATTGCAAAAACTGATTCCGAATGGAAAAAACAATTATCGGCTGACCAGTATTATGTGCTTAGGCAAAAAGGTACAGAAAGGCCTTTTACCGGTAAGCTGCTTTTAAACAAAGAAAAAGGCGTTTATAAATGTGCTGCCTGCGGCAATGAACTGTTTACAGACGATATGAAGTTTGACAGCGAATGTGGCTGGCCAAGTTTTGATAAGGAAATAGCTGGTGGCAAAATAATAAAGAAGGAAGATAACAGCCTCGGTATGCATCGTACTGAAATTATGTGTGCAAAATGCGGCGGGCACCTGGGTCATTTATTTGATGACGGGCCTACGGCAACCGGTCAGCGTTACTGTGTAAATTCTCTATCGTTGGAATTTGCGCCGGCGGGTGCTGCTGCTCCTGCAAGTGCAAAGCCGGTATCAACCATTGATACTGTTACTTTGGGCGGCGGCTGTTTCTGGTGTACGGAAGCGGTGTATGAAGAATTGAATGGTGTTATTTCTGTTGAAAGCGGATATAGCGGCGGCACTGTTTCTAATCCGTCTTACCATGCAGTAAGCAGTGGTAATACAGGGCATGCAGAAGTAGCTCAAATTGTTTATGACAATACAAAAGTGTCGTTGGAAGAAATACTGAAAGTGTTTTTTGCAACACATGACCCCACTACACTTAACAGACAGGGAGCAGATGCCGGAACACAATACAGAAGTGCTATCTTTTACAGAACACCTCAGCAAAAACAAATTGCTGACGGTATTGTGGCTGCTTTGAATAAAGAAGTGTACGATGGAAAAATTGTAACAAAAGTGGAGCCTTTCAAAGCTTTCTATAAAGCAGAAGACTATCACCAGGATTACTATGCAAATAATAAAAATCAGGCTTATTGTCAAATGGTGATACAGCCTAAGCTGGAAAAGTTTGAAAAGGTGTTTAAGGACAAACTGAAAAAACATCAATAAGGAGATTTATAAAATATAAAAAAAGGAAGGAATAATAAATGAAAAAAACAAATGAAGGTGAAATCAAAGCAATGATAAGTTTGCTGGATGACCCCAATGAGCAGATTTATGAACAGGTGAAAGATGAATTGAAGAGAGCAGGTACAGAAATTTTATCTCTGCTGCAGGCAGAATATGAAGAGAGCGACAACAAGCTGCAAAGGCACAGGCTTAAAGCTATTATTAATAGCATGCGGCTGAGGAAGCTGAGAAATGAAATACAAAAATGGAAGAATGCTAACGCAGATGATTTGCTGGAAGGTATTCTAACGATAGCCCGGTATGCTTACCCCGGTTTAGATACGGACGCTGTAAAACATTTTATCAGCAAGCTGGAAAAAGATGTGGCAGAAATGGTAAAAGGCAAATCGGGAGCTGAAGCAGTGGAAGCGATGAACGAAGTGATTTTACATAAGTATGGGTTTTCAGGAAATACAGAAGATTATACAGGGGTGCAAAACTCTTATATCAATAAAGTGATTGAAAATAAAATGGGCAACCCCATTATGCTGTGTTCATTGTACCTGCTTGTGACAAGGCGGCTCAATATACCTTTAATAGGAATCAATTCGCCAAGGCATTTTATTTTGGCATATTTAAACAATACAAATGCTGAGGATACTGGTAGAAAAGAAATGGATTATGTAGAATTTCTTGTTGACCCGTTTTTTAATGGCACTACCTATTCTGTTTCGGATTTTAGGAAATCACTTAAGGATGAATTTTTTGAGATTTATAGAAACGCTTTGCCTGCATCTAACGTTGCCATAGTAAAAAGGATATTAAACAATGTTATTTACGCTATCCACCAGGAAGGAAAAGAAAACCGGGCTAAGAACCTGCTCAGGATTGCAGAGGCATTATAATGTTTGAAGATTTTGAATTGTCCATATTAATGGATGTGAATGAAAAATATGGTGAAATGATTTTTAAAAAAGGAGAAATAAAATGTTCCGCATTAATGAAAAGGAAAAAAAATTTGAATGGACACAGGATGGCGTAACATCCTTTGTCAGTTATTACATTAAAAATAACAAATATGTACTTTGGCACAGTGAAGTGCCTCTGAGTGAAAGAGGAAAAGGAATAGGAAGGAATTTAGTTACAAATACCTTTAGGTATTTACAAGATAATAACCTGAAAGCGGAAATCGCATGCAGCTACATAAATATGGTTGCAATGAGGAATCCAGAATATAACTCAATTTTTATACAGGAGGAAGTGCAAAAATGAAATTAAACATTCAAGATACGTTTAACAAACAATTACCTGCTGATACAGATACAACTAACAAAGTACGGCAGGTATATGATGCATGTTTTTCTTATGTAAAGCCAACACCCTCATCCAGCCCCTTAGTAATGCATACATCTGCGGAAATGCTGGATGAAGTTGGCCTCACTCCTGACGATGCAACGTCAGAAGAGTTTGTAAAAATATTTTCAGGCAACACAGTCTATCCAAACACGAATCCGTACGGAATGCGTTATGGTGGGCATCAGTTTGGTAACTGGGCAGGTCAATTAGGCGATGGCAGAGCTATTAATTTATTTGAAGTAAATCATAATAATAAACAATGGGCACTGCAATTAAAAGGCGCTGGTAAAACGCCTTACTCAAGGTCGGCCGATGGGTTAGCTGTATTAAGGTCTTCCATCCGTGAATATTTGTGCAGTGAAGCCATGCACCATTTGGGTGTACCCACAACAAGGGCATTATCTATTGTAATGTCTGGCGATAAAGTGTTAAGAGATATTTTATACAACGGTAATTCCGCCTACGAAAAAGGAGCTATTGTGTGCAGGGTTGCCCCAAGCTTTATCCGTTTTGGAAATTTTCAAAT
>CAYMSG010000142.1:5008-8286 GCA_964392955.1 uncultured Chitinophagaceae bacterium
AAGAATTAGATAACCTGAAAAAGCTGACCGATTATACCATTGAAAATTTCTTTTCAGAACTTGGTAAACCGGGAAAAGAAACCTACCAGAAGTTTTTAAAAGAAGTGTGTGAGAGAACAATGGACATGGTTTTACATTGGGAAAGAGTGGGTTTTGTACATGGCGTAATGAATACAGATAACATGTCGGTGCTGGGCATTACTATTGATTATGGTCCTTATGGCTGGCTGGAAGATTATGACCCCAACTGGACACCCAATACAACCGATGCCGGACAGGGCAGGTACAGATTTGGTAACCAAGGGCAAATAGCGTTCTGGAATTTATACCAGTTTGCCAATGCATTAGTGCCGTTGATAAATGATATTGAGGTAATGGAAAAGATTCTTTTAGATTCTCAGAAAAAATACCAGGCCGACCGCATTAAAATGATGGTGACCAAACTTGGCCTGAAAAATGAAATCAAAAATTCAGATACATTTATAAAAGAATTAGAGTGGTTGCTGCATAGAAGTGAAATGGACATGACGATATTTTTCCGAAACCTTTCATCATACGATGGGATTATTTCTGATGCATATATATCTTCTCTGTCTGAAATGAGTTATGCAGACGATTTTAGCCGGTTTGAAAAAGATTGGAAAAAATGGTTTACAACTTATTCCTTGTATATTTCCAAAGAAGATAACAGCGACAGGAAAAAGATGATGAATAAGATAAACCCAAAGTATGTGTTGCGTAATTACATGGCTCAGTTAGCAATTGATGCTGCTGACAATGGGGATTATACTGTATTGGATGAACTTTTTCAATTACTGAAAAGACCCTACAATGAACAGCCTGAAAAAGAAAAATGGTTTGCAAAAAGACCTGATTGGGCAAAACATAAAGTAGGCTGCTCACAATTGAGTTGTAGTTCGTGATTTAGTTAGTCAAAATTTAAAAATAATACAAGAATGGAAAATTTAAAGAAAGCATATATCGCAGGGGGATGTTTTTGGGGGATGGAAGATTTATTTCGTAAACGAAAAGGCATTGTTGACACAGAAGTGGGCTACCAGGGTGGGCAAAACGATAGTCCAACTTATCGTAACCATCCGGGCCATGCAGAAAGTGTAGAGATAACATACAATGCAGATGAAACCAATTTCAGGGAAATACTGGATTACTTTTTCAGGATACATAACCCAACTACAATAAACAGGCAGGGCAATGATATAGGCACAAGTTACCGTTCAACTATTTTTATTCAAAACGAAGAAGAAAAGAAAATTGCAGAAGAAGTAATTGATATAGTAAACAAATCAAGGAAGTGGGAAGGTGAAGTCGCTACTACGCTGGAGCCCTTTGCCACCTTCTGGCCTGCTGAACCTGAGCACCAGGATTATTTACTTAGAAGACCAAATGGTTATACCTGCCATTTTGAAAGGTTTGATACATTTTTGAAATAAATATTTATTAATCTAAACATACAAAATCAATTTTATGACACACGAAGAAATCAGAACCGCTGCAACCGATTTAATAACCATGGCTATGAATGGAAAAATTTTAGAAGCTATGGATAAGTATTCCGATGATAATATTGTAACCCAGGAGGGAGTTACCGGAAAGCCAAGCGAAGGCGGCAAAAAGAAGTTACTGGAAAACTATAAGATTTTTCTGGATAATATGACCGAGGTAAATACCTATAAAGGCAAGCTTGTTTCTGTTGGCGAAAATGTTTCAGCCATTGAATGGGAGCTTGATTTTAAAAACAACCTTCCGGGCTGGGAAGTAATAAAGCTAACCGAAATTGCAGTGCAGGAGTGGAAAAACGGAAAAATAGCAAGAGAAACATTTTTTTATAATCCGCAATAATTAAAGAATAGCACAATGAATAAAATAGGATTAGACAGTCAAAAAGCAACTGAAATAGCAGACAAGCTAAATATTCTTTTAGCAAACTACCAGGTGCTGTACACCAATACAAGAGGCTTTCACTGGAATGTTAAGGGAAAAGATTTTTTTGAGCTGCATTTAAAGTTTGAAGAAGTATATAATGACCTGCAGGTTAAAATAGATGAAATAGCAGAACGGATTTTAACGCTTGGCAATACACCTAAGAACAGTTTTTCAGATTATCTGAATATTGCTTCTATCAAGGAGGTGAGCAGTGAGGCTAACGGGGCCGCAGGGTTGCAATATATATTAGATGGCTTTGGTGTTATTTTGAAAATAGAAAGAGAGTTGCTGCTATTAAGCGGAGAAATTAATGACGAAGGCACCAATGCTTTAATGAGCGGATACATTACCGAACATGAAAAAAGTGTTTGGATGTTTAACTCCTATTTAAACAAATAATTTTAGAATGAAAGAATGGAAAGAAATTACATCTGAAAAAGATGTACAGGATATTATTGCCGCCTCGGAAACCAGGCCGCAGGTAATCTTTAAGCATAGTGTTAGCTGCGGAATCAGTGCTTTTGCAAAGGAGAAGCTGGAAGATGGCAGCCACCTGATAGTAGCCAAAGCAGATTTTAATTATCTGAACCTGCTGCGCTATAGGAGCATTTCTAACTTAATTGCTTCTGCATTAAAGATAACACATCAGTCGCCCCAGGTAATTGTTTTAAAAAACAAAGAAGTGGTTTACCACAGCTCTCATCATTCAATTGATGCGGATAAAATTGCAGGAAAACTGTAATTTCCCGGGAATATATTTTTATTTTGGGCTGTTAACATTTGCCTGGGAAAAAAATTAACATGATGTCATTAACTGAAGTTGTCTTTTGGGGTTTTATATCTGTTACAGGTATTATTATTGGTTCCGTTATTGGCCTGAAATTAAATTTGCAGCATTCACTTATTTCAAAAATTGTTGCATTAGCATCGGGGCTGCTGGTGGCTACAGCTACTGTGGAATTGTATCATAACGCCATTGATGATATTAATCTGTATGTGGGTATTCTGGCATTATTTGCAGGAGCTTTAGCATTTAGTTGTGCCAATTCCATTGTTTCCAATCTTGGGGCAAAGCACAGAAAAAGATGTGGTGTTTGTGTAGCACAGCCAACAGAACAAGTAAGCCCGGGCAGCGGGCTTGCCATTATGATAGGAACTGCAATGGATGCAATACCCGAGGCAATGGTGCTTGGGCTTTCATTAAAAACTGTGGGAGTTGACTATGCATTGATTTTAGCAATAGCGCTTGGAAATTTACCTGAGGCTATATCAAGTTCTTCCGGAATGAAAGAGGCCGGCAGAAGCCAAAAATGGATTTTTACTCTTTGGGGTAT
>CAYMSG010000143.1:0-8249 GCA_964392955.1 uncultured Chitinophagaceae bacterium
GGTAAAAAAAGTAACCGTTTTCTTCAGTTTGCAGCAGTTTTTTTCCGCAACAGCCCTATCACGATCATCACAACGCTAAGCGTAATGCCACCGTATGCAATTGTTACAATATCGCTGTACTGCTTTTGCGAAACGGAAATACCATACAATGCCCACGCAATTACCAGCGTATAAAAAAAATCTCTGCGAAAGATCGAAAAGTATGCACCTAACAATGCTGCAATGCTGATCATAGTACAACTCCACATCACCGCATCTATTCCAAAACCATCCCAGTTGTAATGCACCAGTAAAGCCGTTGTGTTGGCAATGGTTGCCACACTGATCCAGCCGAGATAAACAACAAACGGCACATACAGCAACAAACCGTTACGTACTGTGAGTTTCGTTTTGTAAGGTTGAAGTTTGATATAAATCAAAATAAGAACAGCCAGCAGCCACAACATAAACAGCAACGACAATTCAACCTGCAGCAAATGCCACATCATGATCCACACAGCGTTTAACCCGCAGGTGAGTACAAAATAATTCGCAAGCACAATCACCGGTTTCAGAAGACTGTTTGCGTCATCACCTTTCCACAAAACGGATGTGCTGTATACAACATAACCCAGCAACAGCAGGTAAATGACTCCCCAAATACTGAAGGTAAAACCGGCAGGCACAAACAGGTTGGGATACAGTGCACTGATGGCTCCGGTTGTGTAACCATTCAATGGCAATCCGTTTGCCAGTGCATTCATGGTGATCATGAATGCAAAAAACAATAACTGATAAACCGCAAGCGATCTTGTATTTGTGATCATAGTGTTGAAGTTACGCTCATTGAAACAAACCAACGTTGCAACTGTTCGTTATTTCCACAGTACATAACTCTTAGCCAAGAAGGGCAAAAGCAACACAGCGCCGGCTGCCCACCATATACCAACTGTACAATACAGCACTGCCGCAATGGTAAGCAAATAGAACGGATACAAAAATGCCATGAGACAAAACAAAATACTATCGTAATACTGTTCGCCCTGGAATTTCCACGCCAGCCTTTCTAAAGGAACGTAAAACAGGAAATGCGTCAATACGCCCAACATTGCAGGAATAAACAATACGAACTTCGGAATTTTTAGTCCTGTAGCGGGGTTCATTTTTTCTGATAAATGCTGCAGTTGTATTTCGGCTGCTTTGTTAATGGCCATCATGGCAGCACCTGTTTCCATACCCTCCCGCACCACTTCTTTCCCAAACTGTTTTCCGAAATTAATATCAAAACTTTTGGGGAAATCAACAAACGAATTATACCGAACCCATACCGGCAAAAAGGTTACATCTAATCCATCTTCCCAAGCCTGCAACAGCATCCGTGGTGCCCCTTTTTTTAACGGCAGCTGAAGTGTTGTCTGGTGCTTGCAAAATCCTTCTACAAAGATCAATACATGTTCACCCCGTTTTAAAATGGCACGTACTTCCTCAAACGTTGCATCGTTATTTGCAAGTTGATGTTTCCCGTCCGTCATCCTGTAAATGGGTATCATATTCACCGACCGTAAAATTTTTCGTACGATCGGATTTTTAAATACCCCGCTCCTGGTAATAAAATGCACCCGATGATCCATTACAGCACCAACAATAATTGCATCCAGAAATGAGTTGGGATGATTCACACCCATGATCATTGGTGTGGTAATTTTTCTGGCGTCAGGATTAAATATTCCAAACCGCTTTGCAAAAATCAAGAAATAGAGATTGGTCAGGAACTTAGTGAAAATGTACATCGGTTCTTCGTAATTAAGTGCGGCAAAGTAAGCGAAAAAACACGAACTGCCTTACTCCGGTATCGCCTCGCCGGTTGTTTACGCACACAAAAAAGCCATCGTTGTACGATGGCTTTGAGCTTTTATTGTTTTGAAACCAATTTCCCGTTTTCATCGATCAACAATGTTCGTTTCTTTCCTGCTTCTTCTACAATTATCTGGAAGAGATTCGGATTCTTGGGCTTTTCAATTTTAATGATATCCTTCGGGGTTTGCGTAGGATAACGCCTGAGAATTTCATCTAACACCGGACGTGGCGCCTGTTCTCTCGTTACTGTTGTTCTCGTATCAACTCGCTCACCATTGCTGTGATAAGTTGCTGTTGAACGCCATACGCCGTTTCCAAATACCACTGTCCAATCGCCACGGTTTTTGCTCCATACAGCATTTACAGCATTGGGATAATCAGCAGTAAATGAATTGCGTACCTGTGTTGGAATATTTTTTCTGGTTTTCTGATTTCCGTTTTGCTCACTGTTGGTATTGGTATTTCCGTTGTTGTTTTTTACATCATCCGGTTTACCTGTTTGCTGCTCGTTCCTGGTTTTTTCTTTCGTCTTTGTTTCTTTCTTCTGCTTGCCTTTTGTTTTTTCCTGTGAAGCTTGTGAGAAGCCAGTGATTGACAGAAACAAAAGAATGGCAAGTGTAAATAACTGTTTCATATACTCAAGTTTTTCTAAAGTTACGAATACGAAAGAGCAATTCCATTTTATGAGCCCGCAATTTCACGGATTGCTTTTACAAGAATGTCAAGATCTTTTGTAGATGTGTACACATGTGGTGTAACTCTTACGCCATGAATATTTTCCCAGTCGATAGAAACTGTATGAATTTTATATTTTTCGTGTAGTTTTTTGGCAACGCCACCAGGCTTCATTCCTTCTATGGCAATATTTGAAATAGCACAATACAATTGCTTGTTCTTTGGCTGAAGAAAGGATACAGCTTTCAGATCACTCACTTTACTCACCCAGTAATCGGTTAAATAACGAAGCCGTTCTTCTTTTCGTTTTGATCCAATGATGTTATGAAAATCGACTGCATTACCAATGGCCATCTCACTGGCAAAGGAACGTGTACCCAGCGATTCAAATTTCCGGATATCGGCACCATCAGGTTCCTGGCTACTCAACAATGCCCAGATATTTTTAATCTTCTCTTTTTTGATCCACAACAATCCACTGCCGAATGGTGCACATAACCACTTGTGCAATGAAGTAGCAAAATAATCACAACCCAGCGCAGGAATATTGAAATCGGTATGACCGAATGTATGGGCGCCATCACCAATTACTTCAATACCACGCTTGTGTGCTTCATCTGCAATTTTGCGAATAGGAAGTATCTGCCCCGTCCAGTTAATGAGATGTGTAACATGAACAATTTTAGTACGGGAGGTAAATGCATTTGCAAATTGTTGTACAATGGCATCCTCATTTTCAATCGGCAATTCTAAATTTAACCAAACCAGTTTGATGCCATCTCTTTTTTCACGTTGTTTCCATGCATGGATCATGTTTGGATAGTCCTGTTTCGTCAACACTACTTCATCACCAGCCTTTAAATTCAATCCGAAAATAATACTGTTCAATCCTTCGGTTGCGTTACGATTGATGGCCAGCTCTTCTGCATCACAACCCGCCAACTCTGCCAGTTTGTTCCGCAAGCCTTCTCTCCCCTCATCCAAAATGCGCCACATGTAATACGAAGGTGCTTCATTGCTGTATTGATAAAAGCGGATATGTGCATCCTGTACCACTTTCGGTTGTGGACTGACTCCGCCATTGTTGAGATTGATTAAGTTGGGCGATACCGTGTACTGCTCTTTTATCCAACCCCAAAAATCTTCGTCGGTGATTGCTTCATCCGGATGGAGTGATTGAAAACGTGTATATCTCTGTTCGGCTTCTTTTGCATACAGCGAATTTGTAAATGGCAGGAAGGTAAACACGCCTGCAGCAGCCGTAAGATTTTGTATGAAATTTCTACGGGACGACATGTGGTTGGGTTTAGCTAAAGATAGTTTTTTTGATGAATACAGATCCTGATAAAGATCATAATATCAGATTTTGAATAGGTGAAACAACCAAAGAACCTTCTGCTAATTAAGCATTAAACCACACACAGCATTATTTAATTTTTAACTGTGACGAATCTGTAAATATCTGTGCAATTATGCAAGGGATGCGATTGTTTTGGCGGCAATAAAACCACTTGTCCACGCATGTTGAAAGTTAAATCCACCGGTGATACCGTCTACATCTAATATCTCACCGGCAAAAAATAAGTGGGGCTGTAATTTACTTTGCATGGTATTGGGATCAACCTGCTTCAACTCTACTCCACCGGCTGTTACAAATTCCTCTTTGAACGTAGTTTTACCCTGTATATGAAACTCGTGGTTGCACAACAGCTGAATCAATTTGTTTTGCTCTTTTGCTGGAAGATCGGCCCAGCGCCATTCTTCTTTTATTGCTGCTTCCTGCAGCAGGAACTGCCATAAACGATTTGGCAGTTGAAACAGGTTGTTGTTGTAAATTTTTTGTGCGCCTTTTGTATTGCGGATCAGTTGCAGTGCATCTTTTATTTCCTGCTCCTTTGCATCAGTGAGCCAATTTACATTGATGCTGAAATCATAATTCCGCTCCTGCAATTCTCTTGCGCCCCAGGCAGATAATTTTAAGACACATGGCCCACTCATTCCCCAATGCGTGATCAATAAAGGCCCGGTGTTTTTTAATTTGGTTGATTGAATTTTTATGGTTGCTTCCTGCACTACTACCCCCATGAGTTGAGTAACAGGATGTTTCGGAATATTGAATGTAAACAAAGACGGAACCGGCGGCACAATGGTATGACCTGTTTCTTTGAGCCAATCGAATTGCTGCAACTTCGGAAAGCCACCACATGCTACACAAACAAAATCTGCCTGTAAATTTTCGTTGTTGCCTAATTCCAACTCCCACTTTCCACTTCCCGCTTTTAATTTCCTAACCTCTCTGTTCATCATAATCTCGACAGCATATGTATTTGCTTCCTTCATTAAACAATCGATGATTGTTTGTGAAGAATCAGTAACGGGAAACATGCGTCCATCTGCCTCTTCCTTTAACCTTACACCTCTTTCCTTAAACCATTCAATTGTATCAGTTGTAAAAAACTGGTGAAATGCTTTGCGTACAAAATGTTCACCACGAGGATACCGTTTGCTTAATTCCAGCACTTCAAAACAGGCATGCGTTACGTTACAACGCCCGCCACCACTTACTTTTACTTTCGATAATAACTTCCCCGATTTTTCAAGAATTACTACCCGCAGAGAAGAATTTAATCTTGCTGCATTTACTGCACAAAAAAAACCTGCAGCGCCGCCACCAATTACAACAAGTGTTTTGTTATTTTTCATTCGGCCATTTAAACTGTGGAAAAATAAAATGAATCACTTGCCAGAATCCATGTTCGTTTGAAAAGTATAATTTAAACGGCCCTTCAATACGTTCCACTTCTCCATTTTCCAGTACCGCATTATATTTTACACCCCCTTCACTAAAACCCATACCTCTTTTTTGTACCTCATCCCATTGCACATCAATGTGTACAAGGGCTAACTGACAATCATCAAATTTTTGATAACTGTCGAATACTTTTTTCATCCTGCTCAACACGTCTTCCTTACTTATAAAGACAGGTGGCTTTGTGGGATCTGTCAGCAGTAACAGCTGATCAGTAAGCACCAATGTATGTTCATCAAAGCTTTGTTCAAACCAGTTTTTTAAAAATTCGTGTGTACCCTCTTCGATATCCAACCGGTGATTGGGATGAAATTCTTCATAGCTGAAATGCTTTGTCATGCCGGATGCACGCATATCATCCGTTTCATGATGAAAAAGTACTTCCGTTATAAATTGATAAATAACTTCTGCTGTATATCTTCCTTTTGCTTCCAGCACCACCTTATGTGCAGCCATATGTTCCAGCAAACGCCTGGTTTCCTGCTTCACTTCATCGCCATTTAATTCAGCCATTGGTTTAAACGAAGGCTTACCTACCAGCTCGTAAACTGTAATGATTTTTCTGTTCATCCATTCCTGCTCAAACTGCATTACATTTTTTAAAAATGCATGTTCCATTTCCGGTGACATATCAGGACTTGTTTCGCCAAACTTGGCCCCAAACTCTGCCTGCATTTTGAGCTTCAGTATTTCATTTTCCAAACGGAGTTTTTCCCGCTCTTCTTCATTCAGGTGTTCTTGCTCCATAAACTGATATTTGTTATAAGATAAAAACTATCTGCTAAAAAACCGAACATAAAAAAACGCAGCAATGCTGCGTTCGATTAAAACGGATCAACCCGTTTAGTAATAACTGCTGTCAAGATTTACATTGGCTTTCTCTGCTGCTTCAATACTTGTGAACGAAGACAGAATATCAGCCTTGCCTTTTTTCACACACACATCATGCTCGTAGTGTGCCGATGGCAACCCATCTACTGTGCGGATAGTCCATCCATCCTGATCATGATACACTTCTTTTTTCCCAAGATTGATCATGGGTTCAATGGCAATGACAGTTCCCTCTTTCAGCTTTGAACCGGTGCCACGCTTTCCATAGTTAGGCACCTGCGGATCTTCGTGCAGGTTACGTCCCAACCCATGTCCTACTAACTCACGTACAACACCATAGCCATGTTGTTTCTCGGTATAATCCTGAATGGCAAATGAAATATCACCCACCCGGTTACCATGTACTGCTTTTTCAATGCCTTTGTACAGCGATTCTTTTGTAACACGCAGCAGCTTCCTTACTTCATCGGTTGTACTTCCAATAATAAAAGTATAAGCACTATCGCCATGATATCCGTTCATAAATACACCCACATCAACTGAAACGATATCGCCATCCTTTAATACATTGTTTGTAGGAAACCCATGCACTACTGCATCATTCACCGAAATACATGTAGCAAACGGGTAAGTACCCTGGTAATTTTTAAACGATGGTACAGCTCCGTTATCACGAATAAACTGCTCCATTCGTGTATCAACCTGCATTGTGGTAATGCCAGCCTTCAGCATTTTGGCAGCTTCAGCTAATGCATCGCCTACCAGCAAGGCACTCTTGCGAATCAATTCAATTTCTAACGGTGAACGGTAATGAATCATAATGCGTTTATTAAAAAACCCCGGCTGTTATGCCAGGGCTTCTCGTATTGTAATCTGTTTGTTAGATTGCTGATGAAGATACTGTTTGGCGGCCCTGAATCTTACCACCTTTCATCAAACCATCATACTGTCTCATCAACAGATGTGTTTCGATTTGTTGTAACGTATCAAGAATTACACCTACCATGATCAACAGCGATGTACCGCCGAAGAAAGTAGAGAAACCACTTGTTACACCTACGTTCTTTGCAATACCGGGCAATATACCTACAATGGCAAGGAAAATAGCGCCGGGTAATGTCACACGATCCATGATCTGGCCAATGTAATCAGCAGTTGGCTGACCCGGTTTTACACCCGGAATAAAACCATTGTTCTGCTTCAGGTTATCTGCAATTTGCTTCGGATTAAAGATCAACGCTGTGTACAGGAAGGTAAAACCAATTACGAGAATTGAATAAATAACCATGTACCAGATATTACCATGATCGCTCAATGTTGCTGCAATACCTTTGGTAGCATTAAAGCCTGTAAGCAATGTAGGAAGGAACATAATAGCCTGTGCAAAGATGATAGGCATAACACCTGAACTGTTTACCTTGATCGGTAAGAACTGGCGGGCACCACCAAACTGGCGGTTCCCAACAATTTGCTTTGCATAGTTGATCGCAATCTTCCGCACACCTTGTACAAGAATGATAAGACCCATAATGATAGCGATCAATGCAGCGATCTCAATCATGAACATCAATAAACCACCACCTGCACTTCCACTCTTTGCATCAAATTCCGCAGCAATAGATGCAGGGAAACGAGCAAGGATACCGATCATGATGATGAGTGAAGTACCATTACCCAACCCTTTATCGGTAATACGCTCACCCAACCACATTACAAACAATGTACCTGCAGTTAAGATGATTGTTGTAGATAACCAGAAGAATGGAGTAAATGAGGTAAGGATAGCACCACCTGCAATTTCAGGGCTCTTCAGGTAAGTTACATAAGCACTTGCCTG
Source organism: uncultured Chitinophagaceae bacterium (assembly GCA_964392955.1). Classification (GTDB taxonomy): domain Bacteria; phylum Bacteroidota; class Bacteroidia; order Chitinophagales; family Chitinophagaceae; genus Lacibacter. The sequence continues at coordinate 7,989 of CAYMSG010000143.1, forward strand.
GAAAATGGTAACGATCACTGTGAGGTAACGTGTCCACTGGTTGATCTTTTTACGTCCACTCTCGCCTTCTTTCTGCATCTTTTGCAATTGCGGCACCATGATACTCATCAACTGCATAAAGATCGAAGCGGAGATATAGGGCATAATACCCAACGCAAAAATGGATGCACTTGAAAACGCACCACCTGCAAATGAATCAAAAATACCGAGGATCCCTTCTTTCGCTTTTGAGTTAAGCTGTTCCAATCCATTTGGATCAAC
>CAYMSG010000144.1:0-8218 GCA_964392955.1 uncultured Chitinophagaceae bacterium
GTATGCTTTTGTCAATCTCAGCAGCAAGTATTTTACGGCTTAACGCATTCACGATCTCTTTTTGAATCAGTCGTTTTAACGGACGGGCACCAAATTGCGGATCGAAGCCGTGTTCAGCCAGGAATTCAAGGGCGTAGTCAGAAAATTCAAGCTGAATTCCATTTTCTGCAACCAGTTTACGGAGATTATTCAGTTGAATACGAATAATTGATTTGATTTCCTTCCGAAGTAATGGCGCAAACATAATGATTTCATCCACACGATTCAAGAATTCAGGGCGAATAGTTTGTCGTAACAATGTCATAACCTCAAGCTTGGCCCGTTCTGTTGCCGCATCTATTTCATTATCAGTGCTTACACCTTCAAATGCCTCACTGATGAGATGGCTGCCGATATTGCTGGTCATGATGATGATGGTATTCTTAAAGTTCACCACCCGACCCTTGTTATCCGTCAACCGGCCATCGTCGAGTACCTGCAGCAACACATTCCACACATCCGGATGGGCTTTTTCAATTTCATCGAGCAACACCACGCTATAGGGTTTGCGGCGAACGGCTTCTGACAATTGTCCACCTTCATCATAACCCACATAACCCGGAGGCGCACCCACTAAACGGGAAACGGTATGCTTTTCCTGGTACTCACTCATATCGATCCTGGTCATCATACTCTCATCATCAAACAAATACTCGGCCAGTGCTTTTGCCAGTTCGGTTTTGCCAACACCCGTTGTACCGAGAAAAATAAAAGAACCGATCGGTTTTTTTGGATCGCTCAACCCTGCCCTGCTCCTGCGGATGGCATCAGCAACAGCTGTAATCGCTTCATCCTGCCCTACCACACGGTTGTGCAATTCATCTTCCAGGTGTAATAATTTTTCCCGTTCGCTTTGCAGCATTTTCGACACAGGTATACCTGTCATCTTTGCAATGTTCTCTGCAATATCTTCTGCATCCACTTCTTCTTTGAGTAATCGCTTTTCGCTGATTGCGGCAAGCTGCTTACTTAATTCATCAATCAATGCTTCCTGTTCTTTCACTTTACCGTACCGGATCTCGGCCACTTTACCATAGTCGCCTTCACGTTCTGCACGTTCAGCCAGCAATTTTAAATTTTCAATTTCCGCTTTTGCATTCTGCACTTTTTCCACCAGTTCTTTTTCTTCTTTCCATTTTGCTTTGAGCGTATCACGTTCAACCGAAAGATTAGCGATCTCGGTATTGAGTTCTTTTAAGGTTGATTCATCTTTCTCCCGCTTGATGGCCTCCCGTTCAATTTCCAACTGACGGATCTGGCGTTCCAGTTTATCCAGTTCTTCGGGCATGCTGTTCATTTCTAACCGCAGTTTGGCTGCGCTTTCATCGATCAGGTCAATGGCTTTATCGGGCAAGAAACGATCGGTGATATAACGTGTACTCAATTCAACTGCAGCAATAATTGCTTCGTCTTTGATGCGTACATGGTGATGCGTTTCATAACGGTCTTTTAACCCACGCAAAATAGAGATCGCATCTTCCACACTTGGCTCATCAATCATCACACGCTGGAAACGACGTTCGAGTGCTTTGTCTTTTTCAAAAAACTTTTGGTACTCATTTAACGTGGTGGCACCGATGGCACGGAGTTCACCTCTTGCCAGTGCAGGCTTTAAAATATTGGCAGCATCCATGGCACCCTCACCTCCGCCTGCACCAACAAGCGTGTGAATTTCATCAATGAACAGAATAATTTCACCGTCGCTGGTTGTTACTTCTTTCACCACAGATTTCAAACGTTCTTCAAACTCACCTTTATATTTTGCACCGGCAATAAGCTGCCCCATGTCCAATGCGTAAATGATTTTTGATTTTAAATTTTCGGGCACGTCTCCGTTTACAATCCGCATGGCCAATCCTTCTGCAATGGCTGTTTTACCAACACCTGGTTCACCCACAAGAATGGGATTGTTTTTACTGCGGCGTGTTAAGATGTGTAGGGTGCGGCGGATTTCTTCATCACGACCGATCACAGGATCAAGTTTCCCCTGCCTTGCCATTTCAATTAAATTCTTTGCATACTTGTTCAATGCATTGAATTGGGTTTCCTGTGTTTGACTTTTAACCGTATCGCCTTTGCGCAGATCTTTAATGGCAGTGACTAATCCTTTTTCGGTAAGCCCGGCATCTTTCAAGAGCTTGGCGGTTGAGTCATTTCCCTGCACAATTGCCAGTAACAAATGTTCAGGCGTTACAAACTCATCGCCAAAACTTTTTAACGAAGCACCAGCACGCAATACCACATTGTTTGCATCACGGCCAATGGATTGCGCCGCATCACCACTTGTTTTTGGCAACCGCTGAATGGCTTCGTTGAGTTTTGTTTCAACAAGATTAATGGTGACATTATTTTTCTTCAACAGGTATTCCACCGGACTATCCTGTTGATCGAGCAAAGCTTTGAGGATATGCTCTGTTTCAATATTTGTGTTTTGTGCATTAAAGGCCAGTTGTTGTGCCAGTTGAATGACTTCGGCTGCTTTAATGGTAAAATTTCCTAAGTTCATATAGTGTTTTAATGTTTTTGATTTTAACCTTAACCTCCATTTCCTGCTTCAAAAAAGTAAATGGAACGTTATGCTGTCGCTATCACTTGTTTCTCAGATTCAAGCTTTGAAAAATGTTAAACATTTCCAGCGAACTCGAATTACTTCTTTGCAAAAGCTGAATCAAGTAAATTTGATTGCTCAAGGCCGTGAATCATGAACAATCAACTATGAACATACCATCTCAAACCACTATCCAATTCAAAAATTCAGAAAGAATGTCACACAAATCATTGAATATCCGCCCCAAAGTCAGTGCCACATTGATTTTCCTGTTATTATTTCAGGTAGGTTTCGGGCAACAGAATTTCAGCAAAGTGAATGACTGGTTGATCAAGAATGTACCAGATCTTGGCGGACGTGCTGTATTGATGATCTATAAAGATGGAAAAATCGTGTACAGCGAAAACATCAACAATCTGAGCAAGCAACAGCAAACGAAAGAAAAGATCAAAGCCAAAGTAAAAGGCCAGGATGCAGAAGATGCTTTGCAGGACTATACCAGCACTACCCGTGAACGGATTGCCAGCAGCAGCAAATGGCTTACCGCTGCATTGCTGATGACATACATCGACGAGAATAAAGTGCGTTTAACCGACTCCGTTGGTAAGTTTTTACCGGTGATGACCAAGTATGGAAAAGGCGGCATTAAAGTGTGGCAATGCCTGAACCATACAACCGGGATCAAAAGCGGCGGACTTCGTGATATGATTGCCGGCATGAAGAATGCTAAAACAATGTTTGAATCAATTGAACAGATTGCCATGCTGCCGATGGAAGGAACACCGGGAAAATATTTTCATTACAGCAATACCGGTTTACAACTTGTGGCAGCCATTATAGAAAAAGTTAGTGAGAAAGATTTTGAAACTGCCTTTAAAGAACGAATTGCAGATCCGTTGGAAATGAAGAATACTGATTTTGGAAAAAGCGGTGTGCCACTGGCCGCTGGTGGCGCCTACAGCACACCGGAAGATTATATGAATTTCCTGGTGATGCTATTGAATGAAGGTGAATTTAATGGTAAGCGCATCATCAGTAAAGCATTGATCAATGAAATGCAGAAAAACAGAATGGGCCGTGATGTGGAACGTGCGTATGCACCCGAAGAAGCCGGCAACTGGGGCTATGGTTTTGGTGCATGGATCATGGATGCGCCACTGGCCATCAGTGAAAAAAAAGATGCCATGCCTGTATCAAAACGTGGGGTTGCTGTTACCAGCCCCGGTTTGTTTGGAAGCTTTCCATGGATCGATAATGACAAACAATACTGTGCGTTTTTATTTGTACATAACTTAAAAAACAAAGGACGGCACACACGCTATACCGAGTTGAAAGAGATTGTCGATAATGTGATGCGGTAAAGAAACCGGCAAAGAGTAAAAAGATATCTGCAAACCTGACTTTACACAATTGTAGGGCATAAGCGTCTAATCATACGTTGAAGTACTCATTTCACATTGAATCATATACAGTTTACTGAATCAGGTAACTATATAATATGAACTGAAAATAAAATTCATAAGAACAAAGCCGATCCCTCAATACAAAAAAGCACCTACTAAAAAGTAGAATTGCCCTGAACATAAATGGCATTTCAAACTACATCAAAACATATTTCAGCAATGTAGTTTTGCAGAAATCCATTATCCAATGAAACAGATTCTTACCCTTTTCATGTATCTGTGTATTGCTTCTACTGCGTTTTCACAGGCCCCTTCCATCAATACTCAATTTGGCTTACCCATTGCTTCCGGTCGTGGTGTTGCATACGGAAACAGCGTGTATGTTGGGTTGGTGAATAATCAGATTTACCGCTCATCTAACGGAGAGAACTGGGCAAGATCAACCAGTGGAACAATTCCTGCGGGAAATTATAACAGCATTACATTTGGTGCAGGATTGTTTGTAGTGGTTGGCAATGGCGGACTGGTCTTTACTTCCCCCGATGGAATTACATGGACCACACGTACTTCCGGCACAGCAAACCCACTTCATAATATTGAGTTTATCAACAGTACATTTTATGCAGTAGGTAATAATGCCACCTTGATTACTTCTTCTGATGGCATCAGTTGGTCAACTGTTACTATAGGAACCGGTCTTGCAAATGACCAGTTTCTGAATATTACTTATGGAAACAGTGTTTTCGTAATTGGTGTACGGGAAAACAGTACCGGCAACCTGATTATTTACCGGTCTGCCACAGGTTTATCAAACTCCTGGACAAAACAGAACCTTGGTTTTGCAAGTATTAACAAAGTGCAATACCTGAAAGATCGCTTTTTTGTATTCACATCCGGAACAGCAGTGTACACCTCAACTAACGGAAGCACCTGGACAAACAGCACTGCTTCCATGCCAGTAACACTTCCTAACGCCTCCACACAAACCATCGGCTCACCCAACCAGACTTTTCATGGCATCTATGATGGTGCAAAAATTTATCTCTTCGGTTATTCAGGTTATTATAACAGTTACGGTTCCATTTTTTCATCAACCGATGGCATAAACTTTACATTAGAGCCAAGAACAGCTTATATAGTGGCACAGGGTTCGGCCTTTATCAACAATCGCTACTTCCAGTTTGGCAATGAAGGCATCGTTTCTTCAGTAAACGGTACATCATACAAATATCCGGGCGGAAACTTCTATTCAATTGCATCCAGTGGTACAGCTTATGTTGGAGTGGGAATGATCGGAGCGTCCGGCATTGTTTTTCAATCACCCAATTTTACGAACTGGACAGAAACCACGCCCGGCGTAATTGATGAATTGTATGCAGTGGTATATAACGGATCAAAATTTGTTGCTGCTGGTGAAGGTGTTGTACTTGAATCAATTGACGATGGTGAAACATGGTCTACGATTGCCACCCCGGATGATGTAATTACAGCAATGACCTATGGAGGTTCAATGTATGTTTCAGCGGGGTACGATATCAATACCTACCAGGCAAAAATCATGTATTCCTCTGATGCCATTAACTGGACAGTTGCGAGTACGGCAGACAATTATTACTTCCGTGTCAAATACGAGAATGGAAATTATTTTGCGTTTGGATACGACAATGCCTCATTCACCGGAATCATTATGCACTCAGCTGACGGAATCAGCTGGTCCAATATCACCCCCACTCTTCCGTATGATGTTGCTTACTACAGCGATGTAGTATTTGATGGTCTTAAATATCATTTTATGGGTGTGGAATTTGCTGACCTTACCAATTATGTTTATGATGACTTTTTTTCTGTTTCCACCTCAACCCTTAATGACCCCGGTTCATTTACGAATAAAGGCAGCATTACAAGTTCGCCTGTTGGTGCTCAATTAGGTGGAATGTGGGGCGAAGGTGTATTTGCTTACAGTAACGGTCATTTTGTTGGCACCATGGTAGATATTAATACGAATGAAGCATATGCTGTTTATTCGAATAACGGAACCAGCTGGACTGCCGAAGCATTAGAAGAAACAGGTGCGGCCATGGGAATGATAAATGAAGGCAATACATTTCGTTTTCTGGGAACAAATGACACCAAAATCACGATGAGTTATGCAGGCAGTACATTGCCGGTAACATTCCTTGAATTCAATGCAAGTTTGCGAAACAATCAAACCCTTCTGGATTGGAAAACCGGTCGGGAAACTGATACAAAAGATTTTGTAATAGAACACAGCATAAACGGGCGTGCCTGGAATGTGATTGGCAATAAACCCGCAAGTGGAACAAGTAACACGATACAAACCTACCAGTTTACACATGTCACTCCAGCGAATGGTATCAACTATTACCGATTGCTCCAAAGAGATATTAACGGACAAGCCGCTTACAGCAAAACCGTAACCGTTCTTATGAAAGCACAATCAGGTGCTGTTTTGGTATATCCCAATCCTGTTACCAATGGACAACTTAATCTGCAAACAGCAGAATCCGGATTTATTCAACTCTACAATAGCATGGGTGTATTAGTACTGCAACAACAGGTGAAAGCAGGCACACAACAGATTAATGTCAGTCAATTAGCTAAAGGCTTTTACAGCTTACGTTACAAAACAGAAATTATTAAGATACTGATTCAATAACCGACTCTCCATACAATGCAAGTAATAACACAACCTGCAATATGTTGCAGGTTGTGTTATTAATGACAGATACTGGTATAAATCCGCCCTGCTATACATATTTTCACTTAGTAAAAATACGCTTAGTAAGTAACCGCTTGTTATTCATATAAATATCTTTAATATTGTTGAGGTCTTTATCCCAATTCATCCAACAAATCGTCATGAAGCTTCTATTTTTATGCATTGTCCACGCTAATACAACATAATACCAGCCGTCTCTAAAACCGCCTCTATTGTTCCATTTATAACAGTGCGAAAACTTTAGCGACAGCAATTGAAGATCAACAATACACATTTTCTAAAAGCAACTGCAATATTTGTAATTGCAGTGGGGCTGCTTGTATTGGCAGGCTGGCAAACAGATTCCATCATTTTAAAAAAAGTATTCCCGCTTACAGTTGCTATGAATCCCATGGCAGCAGTAGCCTTTCTGTTTTCCGGTTGTTCATTTTTACTATTACTTCAACAAAACAAATCAATCAAACAGCGTCGTGTTGCGATGCTGTTGGCAATGCTGATCATACTCATTGCAACATTACGAATAGCCGCCACTTTCAATTTATTTGATGCAGGTATTGACCGCCTGCTCTTTACTGAAAAAATAGCAACTACTATTTATAACGGCAAACCCAGCTTCATTACAATCAATACAGCCGTTGCTTTCTTGCTTATCGGTATTGCACTTCTGTGCATGGTATGGGAACGTGTAAAAACATTGCAATGGTTTGTATTACCGGTAACAGCAATTGGATTACTTTCTGTGATCGGCTACAGCTATCACATCAGTTCATTTTACAGCGAAACTTCATTTGTACCAATGTCGATGCACAGTGGTATCTGCTTTTTTGTTTTATCAATCGCCATGCTTTTTGCAAACAGCAACAAAGGTTTTATGGCAGAAGTTACACATTTACACGCAGGAGGAAAAGCAGCCCGCTTATTATTGCCTGCTGCGTTATTGGTACCATCAGTACTTGGCTACTTCGTGTTAAACGGCGTACTGCATGAACGTTTTTCAATAGCAGTATGGATGTCGTTATTTGTAACTGCCATTATTTTACTTTTTGGTTTTCTGGTATGGATTACCGCTTACAGCATTAATAAGTTTGAAACAGAACGGCAAAAAGAAAAAAAGATAACAGAAGAAAAACTGAAACAGTTTAACCAGGAGCTGGAAAAACAGGTGCATGCACAAACTCAACTGATTATTGAAAAAGAACAACAATATCGCTTTCTACTGGAAAACATGCAGGAGGGCGTTCAACTGCTGGGATTCGATTGGCGCTACATTTTTGTCAACAACTCATTGATCAAACAAAGCAGACGCCTGGGTGAAGAAGAATTTGTGGGGGCAACATTCACCGAAAAATTTCCCGGCATTGAGAAAACAGAATTGTATGCAACGCTGCAAACATGTATGCAGGAGCGTGTAGCAGCACAATTGGAAAATGAATATGAATTTCCTGATGGTAAAAAAGAATGGTTTCAACTGAGCATACAACCGGTACC
>CAYMSG010000145.1:0-8183 GCA_964392955.1 uncultured Chitinophagaceae bacterium
ATCGATTTCTTGATTTGGAAACATCGCTCTTAACAGATGCGAAAGGAAATTTAATCTATGCCAGTTTTGGTGCAGGATGGTTTTTATATCCCTATTATTTCTTTCAACTGTTCTCGCTTACACCTTCCGTAGCAGCACTCACTATTTTCAATTTATTGTTGAGTTTCATTTGTATGCTGCTGGTTTTTTCTATTGCCCGTAAGGTTTTTGCCGAACAGGATACAATCCGGCCTTTCAAGTCGCTGATTACCGTTTTTATTTTTGTTTTGAACCCTTGTACCCTATGGTACAACGGTAATGGATACGTGCATGAGGTAATGGTATTGCCTTTCTTTCTGATGCAGGTAAACCTCTTTATTGATTTTATGAAATGCGATTCCCAACTTTCTAAAGTCAAATTGTTTTTATTTTTTGTTGTAACCGTTCTTGGAGTGTTTGCCGACTGGCTTTCTGTAATATGGTTGGCAGTTACTTTTATATATGCCATCAAAAAAGTTGCAGCCGATCGAAAGTGGCGGATCTATTTAACAGTGGCATTTACTTCGGGACTGTTTTCGGTTCTTCTTGTAGTGCTTCACTATGGTTATTCTTTAGGAGTAAACGAATATCTGACCGCTTTAGCAGAAAGGTATCAATCAAGAGGATTCTTGAATGTCAATATTCGGAGTGCAGGATATATGCTTCTTAAAATTGTAAAACATTACTTCACAGCCTATGCATCCATACTTTTGCTTATCGCTGTTGCTGGAAGCCTGTATTTGGTTCAAATTGCAAAACGGAAGGAACCCCTGGCCCGATTACCTGTTTTTTCAAAGGAAATTATTTTTCTCATTTTTTCTACAGCCTTTCTTCATCATTTCCTGTTTATTGAATTTTCATCTGTTCATGAATATGCCGTTTTTAAGAGTGCACTTTTTTTATCATTAGCCTCAAGTGTTTTATTATTTGCATCAAAAGTCCCGCATAAGTTGATGCTGGTTGTTTTTTTTATAGTCACCTTGGTACAATATTACTATATCAACAGGGTCGGCGAAATATCTTTGAATGGTGACAGGTATGATTATACGGTAGTAACTGGCAAGATCATAAATCAGAATACCGGTGCTGACGAGGTTGTTTTTGTTGATGACAGCCAAATGCGCCCTCAAATCAGTTATTACGCTAAGCGTACCATATTGAATGCCGCATCTCTGATACAAGCAAAACTGGGATTGGAGAAACAGCCGGGAAAATCCAAGGGAGTATGGTTTGATATTGAAAATGGAAAAGTTGTTTCGATCGTCCATTTTCATCTTGAGTGAACTAGTTAGAAAAGTGTATTAATATAGCCCGTGGCGAATTAATTGTAAACTACAAGTATTTGATTTTTGGGGCGGAGTTAGTTAAGTTTGATTAATTGAAAAAAAAGTTCCATTATTGTTCCTGATTTTCAAGTAATCATTCAACAATTCCTTTGTTGGAGTGTTCTTCACCTCAGCATTACAACTTTCCGTTGAATGATTATTTAAATTTGTTAAACAACAACATTCTTTGTTCACTGCCGCTACATATAATGAAACAGATCTGGTAGCCCGTTTAAACAACGGCGATCAGCAGGCAATGTCCGAACTCTATGATCGATTTTCAGGCGCCATTCTGGGTGTTATCATGAAAATCATCACAGATCAGGCTACTGCCGAAGATGTTTTACAGGAAAGTATGCTGAAGATCTGGAACAATATCGGCAGCTTTGATACGTCAAAAGGGCGGCTTTTTACCTGGATGATCAATATTGCCCGTAACCAGGCCATTGATAAAACACGCTCCAAAAACTTTAAAAACAGTTCGCAAAACTCTTCTCTGGAAGATTCCGTATATGTTAGCGAAACCGTTCCTTCAGCAGGAGCAAGTGTTGATACAATGGATGTTCAAAACTGGCTTTTACACCTGCCCGAAGAAAACCGACAGTTAATGCGTCTTGCATATTTCATGGGCTACACCCAGGAAGAAATAAGCAAGGAATTGAATATGCCGTTGGGAACAGTCAAAACCAAAATCAGGAATAGTTTAATTGTATTACGTAAAAAACTAAATGTAACCTGACGTGGATTTAAGTTGTATCATACAATCCGGTGACCTGGAGCTTTATGTTCTTGGTATGCTTCCTCCCGAAGAGGCTGGCAAGATTGAAGCTTTGTGTAAACTGTTTCCTGAAATTCAGCAAGAGGTGGATGCTATTGCTGCAACTTTCGAAGCCGGTGCCATGCAAATGGCTGTAACGCCCTCTGCATCTGTAAAAGAAAAATTAATGGCTTCGCTTCCTGCAAAAACAGGAACCACAGCTACACCAGAAGCAAATGGTTCACCTGCCAAAGTGGTGGAGATGAAACCTGTTGCTGAACAACGATCTTCTTTCAGCAAGTTGGCAATTGCAGCATCATGGGGTTTGTTCCTGCTGGCTGGTGCTTTTGCAGTGTACCTGTATAACGGTAACCAGCAATTGAAAACCGATGTGGCTGCCTTGCAACAAAATGCAGCTACTTCTGAACAGCAGGTTGCTGAACTCACTAAAAAAGTTTCTTCTTACGAATTATATCGCCAGTTAAAATCCGATCCATCGCTCACTTCTGTTGCATTGGCTTCCGTAAAGCCTGAAGTAAAACAACAGGCCGAAATATTTTGGAATAAGGCAACCGGTGAGTTATTTATTGATCCATCTTCGTTGCCACCCGCACCAAAAGGAAAACAATACCAGCTTTGGTTCCTCATTGACGGTCAACCAACCGATGCCGGTATGATCAGTTTAACCGATGTGGCTTCCATTCAAAAAATGAAGCAGGCAAAGCCGGGAGCACAAATGTTCGCCATCACACTTGAAGATGAAGGTGGCAAACCTACTCCTGACTTATCTGCACTGGTTGTTGCCGGTAAAGTGAGTTGATCTCCTGTCAAAAATTTTGCTGTTAATTTCTTTTCAGATGCTTCCTGAAATGTGAAATCGTGTTATCTTCGATGTAAATAGTTGCATAACTAACTAATTTGTGTTTGCTCACAGATTACACTGATTTACACCGATGGATATTAACGACTTGACATATAAAATTCGTGGAGCCATATTCCAGGTTCATAATGCACTTGGTCCCGGGCTTTTTGAAAGTGTTTACGAAGCTGCCCTCGCTTACGAATTGGTACTACAAGGGTTACAAATAAGAACGCAAGTCGGAATTCCTGTTAGTTATAAAGATGTGCAATTGGAGATTGGCTTCAGATTGGACATCCTTGTTGAGGATAGTGTAATTGTTGAAATTAAATCTGTTGAGAAATTAGCAGACGTTCATAAAAAACAATTACTCACTTATCTGAAACTTACGAATAAGAAAATCGGTTTGCTGGTGAATTTTAATACTGCAAGCTTGTTTGATAAAGAGAATTTGATTCGAATAATTAATTAACGATGCAGATTTACACAGCATCTGTGTAAATCTGCGAAATCAGTGAGACATATGAAAAGAACAATTAAAAAAGTTGCCGTTTTAGGTAGCGGTGTAATGGGTAGCCGCATTGCCTGCCACTTTGCAGGAATTGGTTTGCAAACCTTGTTGCTCGATATGGTGCCGAAGGGTTTTGAAGAAAGCACCAAGCCTGCAGAACGTAATAAGCTGGTGAACGATGCATTGGCTGCTGCGATTAAAAGCAATCCTTCGCCTGTTTATACAAAAGATGTGGTGAAGAAAATTACAACGGGCAACTTCACCGATAATATGAAGGACATTGCTTCCTGCGATTGGGTGATTGAAGTAGTGGTTGAACGTCTCGATATCAAACAACTCATTTTTGAACAGGTAGAAAAATTCCGCAAGCCCGGTACGCTCATTACTTCTAATACGTCCGGTATTCCCATCAGCATGATGGCAGAAGGAAGAAGTGATGATTTCAAAAAACATTTCTGCGGTACACACTTTTTTAATCCGCCACGCTATTTGCGTTTGCTCGAAATAATTCCCACAAAATATACTGATCAATCCGTTGTTGATTTCTTAATGAATTACGGTGATCTCTATCTCGGTAAAACAACGGTGCTGTGTAAAGACACACCTGCGTTTATTGCCAACCGTATTGGTGTGTTTGGGATGATGGCCATTATGAATTTAATGGACAAAATGAAGTTGACAGTTGATGAGATCGATGCATTGACCGGTCCCATCATTGGCCGTCCGAAATCTGCAACTTTCCGTACTGGTGATGTGGTGGGTTTGGATACATTGGTGAAAGTGGCGAAGGGCGTTGCAGAGAATTGCCCCGATGATGAAGCAAAAGAAATTTTTGCGATCCCATCCTGGCTCAATAAGATGATCGAGAATAACTGGCTCGGCGATAAAGCCGGACAAGGATTTTTTAAGAAGAGTAAAGGTGCGGGTGGTGAAAAAGAAATCCTCACACTCAACCTGCAAACAATGGAATATGCCCCACGTGTAAAACCAAAGTTTGGCAGTGTGGATGCTGCAAAGCCCATTGATGATCTCAAAACGAGATTAAAAATGTTGTGCAGCGGCAGCGATAAAGCAGGTGAGTTTTACAAACAGTTTCATTATAGTTTGTTCTCGTATATCTCGCATCGTATTCCGGAGATCAGTGATGAGTTGTATCGTGTAGATGATGCAATGATGGCGGGCTTTGGTTGGGAGATCGGTGCATTTGAAAGCTGGGATGTGTTAGGCGTTGCCAAAACAGTGGATGCTATGAAAGCTGCCGGTTACAAAGTAGCTGCATGGGTTGATGAGATGATTGCCAGTGGCGCAACAGGTTTTTACAAAGTAGAAAATAACAAACGTGTTTGTTACGATCCCACAAGTAAATCGTACAAAGTCATTCCTGGTGGCGATGCATTTATTGTAATGAAGAATTTCGAGAACCAGACTGTTTGGAAAAATGCAAGCTGTAGAACCTATCATTTAGGTGATGATGTGTTGGGCCTGGAATGGTATACAAAGATGGGCAGCATTGGTGGAGAAGTGTTGGAAGGTATTCAAAAGTCGATAGCATTAGCAGAAGACAAATACAAAGGCTTGGTGATTGCGAATGATGCAGCACAGTTCAGCGCCGGTGCTAATGTTGGTATGATTTTTATGCTCGCCATTGAACAGGAGTACGATGAACTGGATATGGCCATTCGCATGTTCCAGAATACCATGATGCGTGCACGTTATTCATCCATACCTGTTGTAGTTGCGCCACATGGTTTAACATTAGGCGGTGCGTGTGAGTTGAGTTTACATAGTGATAAAGTTTGTGCGGCTGCCGAAACGTATATTGGCTTGGTTGAATTAGGTGTTGGTTTGATTCCCGGAGGTGGTGGTACCAAAGAATTTGTATTGCGTGCGGCCGATGAAATGCATGAAGATGAACCCGAAACCATCACACTCAAAAACCGTTTCTTATCTATTGCAACCGCAAAGGTGGCCACCTCAGCCAAAGAAGGTTTTGAAATGGGTGTTTTTAGAAAAGGATTAGATGAAGTGGTGATGAACCAGGGACGCAGAATTGCAGAAGCAAAAAAATCAGTGATTGAAATTTATGATAGTGGTTATGTGGCACCTGTACAACGTAGCGATGTAAAAGTATTAGGTCGTTCAGCATTGGGCGCATTACTCGCCGGTATCAATGGTATGCGTACAGCAGGTTATGCAACCGAGCATGATAGCGTGGTGGCAAAGAAACTGGCTTACGTTATGTGCGGTGGCGATTTAAGCGAACCGACTTTGGTAACCGAACAATACTTACTTGATCTGGAACGTGAAGCCTTTTTATCACTTTGTGGCGAAAAGAAATCGCTGGAGCGTATTCAGAGTGTGTTGAAGGGTGGGAAGCCGGTTCGCAACTAGCGAAAAGGAACACGCCCCGTCTGACGCCCTCGTCTGACGGATTACAGCGAGCTGTATTTTAAATTTCAAAACAGGAAACTATTTTTAAGGTCTGACAATATTGTCAGACCTTTTTTTATTACTTATGAAATTCGAACCTGATCATATCTATCATGTATTCAACCAAGGAAATAATAAGCAGCAATTATTTCATACCCGTGATGATTATAAGAAGTTTATCAGTTTTATTCGAGACTATATTCTTCCGTATGCAGATATCGTAAGCTGGTGTTTGCTACCCAATCATTTTCATATAATGTTGGTAGCTAAATTTGATTCGGGTGAATTTGTAAAATCAGGTAATCTTCGGTTCGATCCACTCACAAACGGGGTCAGAAAATTAATTAGCGGATACAGCCATTATTTTAATGATAAATATAATCGGAGCGGTGCTCTGTTTCGGCCTAAAACAAAAGCGAAAGATTTGAGTGATGAACGATTGCGTTTTAAAGAGGAAGATTATTTGCTGAATTGCTTTTATTACATTCTGCAAAACCCTTTGCGCCATGGTTTGGTGAAAGATTTAGCTGAATGGGAGTTTTCTGCATTTCGATTCTACGCAGGATTAAGGGAACATGATTTTTGTTCAAAAGAAATAGTACGGCTGGTTTGTGAATATGATGAAAAGCGTTTTCCGGAATTAGTTATGGGCAGAATGCCGGATTATTTATTAGATGATTATTAGTCCGTCAGACGAGGGCGTCAGACGGGGTGCCCCTTTCTTCATCAACTTCCATAATTTTACCAGATGCAATACAAAGTCGCCATTTTTCTGTTCAATGAAGTAGAGGTGTTGGATTTCGCTGGTCCGTTTGAAGTATTCAGTGTGGCTGGTTTACGCACACTGCCCGAAGCACCTTTTGATGTATTCACTGTTGCACAGTTTGAAAGCATCGAAGCAAGAAATCATTTAACCATTAAGCCAACGTATACGTTTGCTACTGCCCCCAAAGCTGATATCATTCTCATTCCAGGTGGCGGAGGAATACGTGTAGATGGAACGCCCTTTGGCAGTCGAAGAGAAATGACCAATCCCATTGTACTCAACTGGGTAAAAGAACAGGCCGCACATGCGAAGCTGGTATTGAGTGTTTGCACCGGCTCACTCATCTTAGGCAAAGCCGGCTTGTTAGAGGGCCTGGAAGCAACCACACATTTCAAAGCAATGGATGGATTGAGAGAAATCTCCAATCAGATTCATGTAAAAGAAAATATACGTTTTGTTGATAACGGAACTGTTATTACTTCAGCCGGTATTTCTGCAGGTATTGATATGAGTTTGTATACTGTTGGAAAATTGTTTGGTAAAGAAGTAGCAGATGAAACAGCGAAGTATATGCAGTATGATTACTGGAAATAATGAATACCTAACGAAACACCTATGGCACTCGCTCAACTCATTAAACCTTCTCATCAACTCATCATTCATTCGCACTTTGTATTGTATGGCGATGCAGCTGATGCAACAATCGCCAAAAATATTGCTGATGATATTGCCTGCCACTGGAACGAGCCCAACGCTTCTATTCAATACAAACAGGATTGGTATAAATTGGTCTTCGATATTAAAGCAGTGTATAATCCGCAGTTAAAACCGGAGGAGGTGTGGCACAATACCGATCCTAAATTATTTTTCTTCCGCATCGAAGAATATTCACCGTTGGATGTTTCGTTTGTGGATGGCATTGGCAGCAATACCGGGTTGTTTAAAGTAGCTAACCTGTTGCAAACTTCTACGACAGCCGCTCATGAGTACGGACACATGCTTGGTTTGTATCATCCGAAAAATTTAGATATCCGGGGCGAAGGAACACCGGGTATCATGTATCCGAGAGGAACCATCTGTGATCCGCATTTTCAATACGATCCCAACGCAGCTGCAGGAGTAACAGGCGGCACACTCGACCCACGACACAGGAAAGTATTGTTGCATGATATTGAATTATTAAAACTGCACAAGCTCCGGTTTAATGAAAAAGGCTTTGCCGTTCTTGGAGATTTTACCAGTATTTATCATCCGAAGTATCAATCATTCAAATAATCTGTTACTTTTAAATATCATTTATCATCACAAATCTATCTATGAGCATTTTACAGGTTCAGGATCTCAAAAAATCATACGGAAAAATTCAGGCGCTGAAAGGGGTATCGTTTGATGTACCGGAAGGTGCAGTGTTCGGCATTCTTGGTCCAAACGGCAGTGGGAAAACCACCATGCTCAGCATTATACTCGATGTATTGAACGCCGACAGCGGTTCATATTCCTGGTTTGGCAAGCCGGCT
>CAYMSG010000146.1:0-8169 GCA_964392955.1 uncultured Chitinophagaceae bacterium
CATGAGCTCCCATCGACATTACAAAGACGATGGAAAAAATAAGATTACCCACAATGGCAAAAAGGATAAGTGCAGAGCGGAGAGATTGACCGGCAGTTTGAGGCTTCAGTCGCATACATAATGGTTTATCAGGATGATTGGAATTGTAAACATAAGGTGTTATTTTGGAACATGCAAGACACCAAAACCAGCATTAAGCAATGGGCAGCCGACGACCGACCCCGGGAAAAACTCTTAATGAAAGGCGCAGAAGCCCTTAGCAACTCCGAATTAATAGCCATTCTCATCGGCTCCGGAACCTCTAAAAAATCAGCAGTTGATGTAGCTAAAGAACTGTTAACCAGATCAAAAGACGATATCAACGAACTGGCAAAACTAAGCCTGAAAGACCTGATGAAAACAAATGGAATTGGTGAAGCCAGAGCAGTTACCATTGCTGCGGCACTGGAGCTTGGACGGAGGCGACAATCAGTAGAATCACTGAAAAAAAGCGTAAAAACAAGTGCTGATATTGCACGTTTTTTCCAGTCGCAATTGAAAGACAAGTTGCATGAAGTATTTGCCGTAGCCTATCTCAACCGGGCCAACAAGATCAACCACATTGAAGTGATCAGCGAAGGAGGTATTACAGGTACAGTGGCCGATCCCCGCATCATTCTGAAAAAAGCTTTGGAATACAATGCCATCAATATTGTGCTATGCCACAACCACCCCAGCGGCAGTTTAAAACCCAGCCGTGCCGATGAACTGCTCACAAAAAAAATCAAAGAAGCTGCGGTACTGCTGGACATGAATGTGATCGACCACATCATTGTAAGTGAAGATGGGTATTACAGTTTTGCAGATGAAGGGATATTATAAAACGAAGTTGTATGGAAAAACAAAACCCTGCTGAATCAGCAGGGTTTCTATTGATACATCGGTTAAATTAAAACGGAAGATCATCTGAATCTCCACCAATCGGCGGTTCGTTCATTGGTTGTGCAGGCGCATTGTAACCTCCGCCCTGCGGCTGGTAGCTGCCACCTCCATTTCCGCCTTCGTTGCTGCGGCTGCCGAGCAATTGAATGCTGAGTACACGCAACGATAAAGAAGCACCGCTCTTACCATCCTGTGTTTGGTAGGTACGCACTTCAGGTGCACCTTCCACATATACCTGTGTTCCTTTTTTCAGATAAGGGGCAATACCGGTACGGTCGCTCCAGTAAGCACAATCTACCCAAATGGTTTTTTCACGCTGTGCGCCGGTACTGTCTTTGTATTTTTCTGTGTGTGCAACGGTGAAGTTCATCACATTCTTTCCATTCACTGTGTTTGAAACACAATCCTTTCCCAGGTTTCCGATAACTTGTAACTTGATCATAACTTAATTTTTGGTGCTGAATAAATTTTGTAGAAAGGCCAAAGTATGAATTTTGTTTGATATTCAAAAAGTGCTGCTCTACATTTTGAAATTCACAGCACTTGTTAAACCGGAATGCAGTTTTTATCGCTCTTATTGAAACAATCTGTTCCCGGCAACACGCAGGTTTGGGCAACTGTTCACCGCTGTTTAGAATTCACAAATCAACCCATTAACAAGATTAGGTGGTTCGCTCAAAGCTTTTCAAATTTGGAGCAGATGAACCAGGAAATCACTACTGAAAATTTATTGGAACAAGGCCCCCTCATTGAAGCAGAGCTGTTCCCCGATGAAGAATCGTTTTTAAAGCTGAAAAATTTCGGCACCGCCGAACCACATGCCCGTGTAAAACTGCTGGTCGATACCGGCTCCAATATTTCAGGTATCGATCGCTCTGTTATCAATGTACTCTCGTTGGTTCCCTACCAACAGCATGTAGAAGAGTGGGTTCGTGGCGAAGCAGGCAGCTGGCAGGTAAAACGCTATAATTGTGTGCTCTATCTTCCCATCTTTAAAACAAAAGCATTGACGGTTGAAGTGCTGGAAGGCGATTTCAGTTCGGCACCCTACGACGGCATCATTGGGCGTGATGTACTTCGCTTCTGCGATTTCCGGTACGATGGTCAACGCAATGTGTTTACGCTTTCTGCAAAGGGCTTCTAGAACAATAATTCCCGTAAATTTGCATCTTGCTTTTTTTGGAACGAAGCAGTTTAATTCAACCATATGAGCCGGAAAGGAAAAGTGTTGGTAGCAATGAGTGGCGGTATTGACAGTACCGTTACCGCTCTCATGTTGCATCATGAAGGATACGAAGTAGTAGGCATCACCATGAAAACATGGGACTATGCCGGCAGCGGAACAGGCGCCAAAGGAAAAAAAGAAACAGGCTGTTGCAACCTGGATAGTTTTAACGATGCACGTGCAGCAGCAGTGCAGCATGGTTTTCCGCATTACATACTTGATATACGGGACGAGTTTGGCGATTTTGTGATCGATAATTTTGTGGATGAATACCTCAACGGCCGTACCCCCAACCCATGCGTGTTATGCAATACGCATATCAAATGGCGGGCATTGTTGAAAAGGGCCGATGCTATGAATTGCGATTTTATTGCAACCGGCCATTATGCAAATGTGCATCAGCATGATAATGGCCGTTACTTCATCAGCAAAGGAGCCGATGAAACAAAAGACCAGAGTTATGTATTGTGGGGATTGCAGCAAGATTTGTTGCAACGTACATTGTTGCCACTGGGTGGTTATCGCAAAACAGAAATCAGGCAAATGGCATTGGATTACGGCTATCCTGAACTGGCGAAAAAAGCTGAGAGTTATGAAATTTGTTTTGTGCCTGATAATGATTACCGAGGCTTTTTGAAACGCCGTGTGGATGGGCTGGAAGAACGAGTAAACGGCGGCAATTTTGTTGATAAAACAGGAAAAATTCTTGGTCAGCACAAAGGCTATCCATTCTATACAATTGGTCAACGCAAAGGATTGGATATTACGTTTGGTAAACCCGTGTTTGTAACTGAAATTCTTCCCGAAACCAATACCGTAGTGCTGGGCGATGAAGAAGACCTCAACAAACAGGAAATGCAGGTGGGTAAGATCAATATGCTGAAATACGACAGCATTACACCCGGCATGGAAGCCATTACTAAGATCCGCTACAAAGACAAAGGCACGCTCTCCAATCTTTACCCCAATGCAGACGGTACTGTAACCGTTCGCTTTTATGAAGAGGCGAAAGGTATTGCCCCGGGACAAAGTGCTGTGTTTTATGAAGGAGACGAAGTAATTGGTGGTGGCATTATTATGCGGAAACCCATTATTTAAAACAATGATTTCGACACATCTACGTTATAAGGTACGCTTTGCGTGCCTTTTTTGTGCAGCGTTGGCCTGTGATTTCAGCTCTTTACAACATACGAAACCCAAAATCATTAACTAACTTAGCTGCACGATAACTGCTGTAAACGATGAACCTTTTGTTTTACAGCAGCTTGTCTGGCCAATAACTAACGAAAAATATTCAGATGAAATTCAAAGGAATTCCTGCCGTCCTCTTCCGTAAAACTGCCCTCCTCAGCAGTTGCATCCTGTTATTACTCAACAGCTGTAAACGCACCGAAACACTCGAAACACTTTCATTGGAAGAACTGATGCCGCTGCAGGTTGGCAAATACATTACCTATCGCCTGGATTCAATGGTATTTACCAACTCCGGCAAAACAACCGAAATACATCGTTACCGGGTAAAACATGCGATTGAACGAAAAGATGCAGACAATCAGAACCGGCCGGTATGGGTGGTTACCACATATATCACCGATTCTTTGGGTGTGGGACCATGGGTGGCAAACGGAACATACACAATTACACCGGTTGATAAACGCATTGAAGTAACCGAAGATAATCTGCGTGTGATCAAAATTAATTTACCCGCACGTCCCGGTTTTGTATGGAAAGGAAATACATACTTGCCAAACCGACCTTATAACCCTGAGTTCCCGATCAGCATCGACGCTAATATGGGTTTGTGGGAATTTACCTACGAAACAGTCAGCGGCAGTGAAACAATCGGCACCAATCAATTGAATGATGTAACCACAATCTATCACATAGATGCGGCAGAAAATGTTCCGTTGGTCACTGACACATCCTTTGCTTCACGTGAATTATCCGTTGAAAAATATGCAAAAGATATTGGACTGGTGTACCGTGAATTTCAATTGTGGGAAAATCAACCACGCCCCAGAACAACCGGCAATCCTCCTAACATCATTACAACATATGATCCTGTTCGCATTGGCTTTGGTGTAAAAATGTGGATGATTGATAAAAACTAAAATCACAGCGGGGTGCATACATGAAAGTGATGCCGTACTTACTGATTGTTGTTTTGTTGTTGCTGTTTACAGTAACAGGTAAAAGTCAGCAAACAAAGCATGTGATCTTTTTTACGGATAAGAACGAAACAAATTTTTCCCTCTCCCAGCCTTCTTCTTTTTTATCGGCACGTGCAGTTGCCCGCAGGCAGAAATACAATATTCCTGTTGACAGCAGTGATTTACCTGTTGTTTCCCGATACATTGACAGTGTGATCGAAAGTGGCAACGTTACACTCATTGGCCGTTTGCGTTGGCTGAACGCCATCATCATTCAAACAAATGATGCAGCTGCTTTACAGAAGATCAACAGTTTTCCGTTCGTAAAAAACAGAACAGGTATTGCAATAAGATCAACTGCAGTTAGTCGTATGCAAAAAAACATCGAACAGATTCAACCTGCTTCTGCATTGGTGCAACAACGTTCGCAAGGAATACAAGCTGATACCTTGAATTATGGAAACACATCAAACCAGATAAAAATTCACAATGGAAATTTTCTCCACAACATCGGTGCACGTGGACAGGGTATGCACATGGCTTTTTTAGATGGAGGTTTTTTCGGTTATCTCACGAATCCTTTTTTTGATAGTGTGAGAATTCAAAACCGCATTCTTGCCACACGTGATTTTGTGTTGAATGAAACAAGTGTAAATGAAGATGATGCGCATGGCATGGCCTGTTTTTCGATTGTTGCGGCCAATAAGCCGGGCAGTTTAATTGGCTCTGCACCGTACGCTTCCTTTTATTTATTACGAACCGAGGATGTATTCAGTGAACAGATCATTGAAGAATACAACTGGGGAATGGGTGCTGAATTCGCCGACAGTACTGGCGTGGATGTGATTTCTTCTTCTGTTGGCTATACAACCTACGACGACCCTGCGTTTAATCATTTGTATGCCAGTATGAATGGCAATACAACCATTGTAACCCGTTATGCAGATATGGCTGCAAAAAAGGGAATGCTGGTTGTTAACAGTGCCGGTAATGAAGGAGCACGCAGTTGGAAATACATGGCAGCTCCTGCTGATGGCGACAGTGTGTTAAGTGTAGGTGCAGCAGGCAGTGCAGGAACCATTGCTGGTTTCTCCAGCTTTGGACCAACCAGTGACGGACAAATAAAACCCGATGTGGTTTCTGTAGGACAAGGCACTTTTCTTTCCACTGCCATTGGAACAGTTGGCACCAGCAACGGCACATCATTCTCTGCACCCAATATAGCAGGACTTGCTACTTGTTTGTGGCAACTGTTTCCGGAGTTCAACAATTACCAGATCATTGAAACGTTACGACGAAGTGCGGACCGCTTTACTACTCCACACGAACAATATGGTTATGGTTTGCCCGATATGAAAACAGCAACAGGTATTTTACTGGCGCAGCTATCACAAATGAATGCTTCCATTACAAATTGCACAACAACTCTTCAGTGGAGCAGTAAAGACATTTCGGGTATGCAATACAAAGTTGAACGAAAACTTCCCGGCGATACGATCTATACTACTGTACAAACAATTACTGCAAAAGGCACAACCTTTTCAAATCAATCGTATCAATACAATGATGTGATCAAAAGCAGCGGTACCGGCACGGTTCACTACCGCATAGTGCAGGTGATCGATACAAACAGCATCGGCTACCGTGCGTATGCCATCGACTCTTCTACAGTAATGGTAACCACGAACTGCTTTCCCAACACCAGAGCAACAAAGCTGCTGCTCTATCCCAACCCAACTGACCGAACGCTGCAGCTTCGGTTCATAGAACAACCCAGCGAACGATTCCTTATCAACATTTACAATACAACAGGACAATTACTGTACACCGAACAATACAACAAACCTGCGGGAATTGTTACACACGCCATTCCTGTGGTTACAATTGCAACAGGAACGTATCTGCTGGTTGTAACAAAAGATGGACAGCGTTATGCAGTGGAAGAATTTGTGAAGCATTAATACTTTCATCCCTGCCTTTGCCGGCAGGCAGGCTCAGCACAGAAGGAGGTCAAGCTGAATTTTATATTCACCTTTTTCAGCTATGCATTTCTACATCATATCATTTATCATTTACAGGCTCACTATGCAGCCATGTCGCAAATAAAAGAGAGTAACTTTCTTAGCTCTTCTTCAACAATGCAGCAAACATCGTATCAGCTTTCACAGCATATCCTTTGATCACTTCTTGTTTTACTAACTGTAATTTCAATTCTTCCTGCATCCAGGCAACATTATCCTGGTTTTCTTTTTGAAATACGGAGCAGGTGATGTATAAAAAATAACCATTGGGTTTGAGTTGCGGCACTGTATTGGAAACGATTTTCTTCTGTAAGGAGCTGTATATGTCTATGGATGATTGCTGAAAAAAAGATAATTGCTCAGGTGTTCGTCCCCAGGTGCCCGAGCCGCTGCAGGGAACATCAGCGATGATTACGTCAAAAGACGAGTGGTGTGTGGTGAGTGGAGAGTGAAGTGACAAGTCTCTTACAAAACTGTTGTAGTTTTTTATCCCGGCTTCCTGGAAACGCTTTTTCAAATTGACAAGAATACTTTCACGCACATCACTTACGGTTAAATCAATATCACCAAGGATATCTTTCGCCATAATAGATTTACCACCACTGGCGGCACAGCAATCCCATACCAAAGGTTTCAGGTTGGAGGTTGGAGGTTTAAGGTTTCGTAAAAACTCTCCGACACGTTGCGAACTGTAATCCTGCACCACTGCATCTTTGTTCAGCATGATGAGTTCTTCGATCTTGGTTGTATTGGGTAATGCAACTGTATTTTCACCGATCAATTGAAAAGAAACATTGGCTGCTTTCAACTGATGAAGTACGTTTTCTTTTCGTCCGGGCCGTATGCGCAAAAATAAATCCGGTTGCTGCAAATGACTCCTTGCAAATGGATCTGCCTCTATCCCATCGCTCAACTCATTGATGAAAGGAAAAACTGAAGTGGCGTCCATTACCCTGTTCAGCATGCTTGCTTTTTTTTCGAAATTCATTTCGATCACATCATTCCATTCAGGTTTTAGATGCAACAACAGTTCATTAGAGTTGTGGTTGGTTAAAAATAATCCTGCCAGCAGCTTTTCTTCCATGGGAGCATTCTGCAACGAATTACCTAAGCGGAAATAACTATAGCAAAGCTGTGTGATCTGCCTTCTGTCTTTACTGCCGAATTTTTTATTGGCTGCAAATTGTTTTTTGAGATGCGATGCAAATGGTTCTGCACCCGCATAAGCCGTAATGATCTCTTTTGCAGAATTGATGTAGGAATAATAACGGCTCATAGCTGCAAAGAAAAGAAAATAAGAACATACACAGTCACACCTATAAGGTTTGCCGGGCTGCATCCTTGCGCTGCAAATCTTATAGCTATAGACCTCCCCCTCCTACGGAGTGGATAAAAAAAAGTCCCGCTGTAAAGCGGGACCCATTATGCAAGTAACCGTTAGAAGCTACGAGGTGTTTTATACTTCTAACAAAGTTTTCACCGGATCTTTCCCAAACAACAACAGCTCGGGATTTTCCAATAATTCCTTTACACGAACTAAAAAACTCACACTCTCTCTTCCATCTATAATTCTGTGATCATAACTCAATGCAATGTACATCATAGGACGAACCACTACTTGTCCGTTCACCGCCATTGGTCGTTCCTGGATCTTGTGCATCCCTAAGATAGCACTTTGCGGTAAATTGATAATCGGTGTGCTCATCAAACTTCCAAACACTCCTCCATTGGTAATGGTAAAGGTGCCGCCTGTGAGTTCTTCCATTGTTAACTTATTATCTCTTGCTTTGCCGGCCAGTTCCACCACTTTCTTTTCAACATCGGCCATGCTCATGCTTTCCACATTCCGCAT
>CAYMSG010000147.1:0-8167 GCA_964392955.1 uncultured Chitinophagaceae bacterium
TTTTACCTGGAACTTATTTACACCTACAATGATCTTGGAACCATTCTCGATGTTCCGTTGATATTCGTACGCACTGCGTGCAATTTCGTCCTGGATAAAGCCCTGTTCAATAGCACTAACGCTGCCACCCATTACATCAATCTTGGCGATGAGTTCCCATGCCATTTTTTCAATTTCATCAGTGAGTGATTCTACATAATAGCTGCCGGCCAACGGATCCACGGTGTCGGGAGCGCCACTTTCAAATGCAACAATCTGCTGGGTGCGCAATGCAATACGTGCTGCTTCTTCGGTAGGTAAGCTCAGTGCTTCGTCGTAGCCGTTGGTGTGTAAGGATTGTGTGCCACCTAACACCGCAGCTAAGGTTTGAATGGTTACCCGTGAAATATTATTGAGCGGTTGCTGTGCGGTTAATGTACTACCCCCGGTTTGTGTATGAAAACGAAGCATCATGGCTTTCGGGTCTGTTGCGCCGAGTTCTTTCATCATGTGCGCCCACATGCGACGGGCTGCCCGAAACTTGGCCGCCTCTTCAAACAGGTTGTTGTGCGAATTGAAGAAAAAGGAAAGCCGTTTGCCAAATACATTAATGTCTAAGCCTTTTTCCAAAGCCGCTTTCACGTATGCCTTACCGTTAGCGAGGGTAAAAGCAATTTCCTGCACGGCTGTGCTGCCGGCTTCACGGATATGATAACCGCTGATCGAGATGGTATTCCACTTTGGTAATTCATGACTGCACCATTCAAAAATATCAGTGATGATGCGCATGCTTGGTTTGGGTGGATAGATGTAGGTGCCCCTTGCAGCGTATTCTTTTAAAATATCGTTTTGAATGGTACCGCTGATCTTTTTTAAATCAGCACCCTGCTGTTTCGCCAGTGCAACATAAAAGGAGAGAAGAATATAACCAGTTGCGTTAATGGTCATTGAAGTGGAAACATCTTCCAGTTTTATACCATCAAACAATGTTTGCATATCTTGAATACTGTCAATGGCCACACCAACTTTCCCCACTTCACCTTCGGCCAATGCATGATCGCTGTCGTATCCAATTTGTGTGGGCAGATCAAATGCCACACTCAAACCGCTGACGCCTTGTGATAGTAAATAATGATAGCGTTTATTGCTTTCTTCGGCTGTTGAAAAACCAGCGTACTGTCGCATGGTCCACAGTTTACCACGGTACATATCGGGTTGTACACCACGGGTAAAGGGAAATTGGCCAGCCCCCTCTAAATCTCCCCCGGAGGGAGAGACTTTTAAATCACCAGAAGTATAAACCGGTTTTATTTCAATCCCCGAATCAGTATAGATCTTTTTTTCTTCCATAAACAGGCAATCGTTGAAGATACATTATGCCATCAGTTGTTTGGCTTCGTTGTTGATGAGTGTTGCTACAATATTTTGTAAGGATACATGTTCATCATGCGACAGCAACTCCACAATTTTTTTACTGAGATCAGTTCCGGTGGAACCGGCAGGTAATGTGGACGCCAGTTCATTAATGATAAAAATGTTTTGCTCTTTCAGGTTTTTAACGCCGTCCCATGCCGGAGCCGATACATATAACTGCTGACTGATATTGTATTCAAATTCCGTTTTAATATGTTGTACCATCAGGCTCTGCAGTTCAGCAGCAGACAGTTGTTGAACAGGTAAGCGGCCCAATAAGTTATTTAAACCAATCCGTTCACAAAGAATCGTGAGCCGTTCGTATGCCTGTAGCTGCAAACGGAGCATTTCAGGATTGGCAGTAACAGTTGTTTTTCGTTGTGGGGCCGGAGCAGTTGCTTGTTGCTGTTGCAGAGCTTGTTGCTGCAAGGCCAGTGCTTTTTGTTCTTCCAGTAGTTCTTTTTTTCCTCGTGCACGCAAGTAAAGAGCAAGGGCAACAAATACAACAATGGCACCTCCGAATAAGTAGTAGTAAATGGGATCCATAAATGATTGACTTGCAGCAAAAATAGGTTTTTGCTGTTGAAAACAAGGAATGAACAGGATTGACGATTCCTGTGTAAATTTGCCGTAAATAAAACAGTATGGAAATAGTGAATCAAACACCAGTAAGTTTTACGACATCTGCCATAGCAGAATTGCAGCGTTTGCATGCAGAACAGGCGGCTGGCAAATTTTTGCGTGTGGGTGCAAAAGGTGGCGGCTGTTCCGGTTTGAGTTATGTTTTGGATTTTGATGAGCAAGGACCAAATGATGAGTTGTTTGATGTAGAAGGAATTCCCTGCCTTATGGATAAAGGACAAGGCATGTATCTTTATGGCATGCAGATCGATTGGGATAATGGGTTGAGTAATCGTGGGTTTACATTCAGCAATCCCAATGCCAGTAAAACCTGTGGTTGCGGCACCAGTTTTGCCGTGTAAGCAAACAACAAAAGAATTATCAGCTTCCGTAAGGAAGCTTTTTTTTACCCATCAGGCGGTATCGAAAAATGTAAAAAATAGTTGTAACTCGCATTATAAATTCGTTGCATGAAAAGAAGTATCCTCCCTTTTTTGATTTTCCTGGTAAGCGGCTGTGTATGTTTTGATGCGAACGCACAAAAGAAAAAACCGGCTGCTGTAGCCGGTATTATTGGCGATGCGGAAGCTGACAGGAAGACAAATGCGGGCAATAAAGAATTAAGGATTATTTCTGCTGAAAAAGTAATGGAAATGAAAATTCCTGAAGGCGGGGCCAATGGTGCGGCAGTTATTTATCACCCGAAAGAAAAATTATATTACGCAGCACAGGCCGGGAATATGAATTTCCCGTTGATGATTTTTAATGAAAATGGCGATGTTGTATCAGATGATGAACAGACAACCTTAATTGATGTACGTGGACTTTGGTACAATCCAAAAACAAAACAACTCGAGGGGAATGCATACAAGGACTTCGGCTGGTTTGCCTACGATCTGGATAAAAAGGGAATGCCGGAAAAGATCAATATCAAAAAAGCAGGCGCCAATCAACCCGATGATAACAGTGCCGGTGTGCTAAATGCAGAAAGCAATGAAGTTCTTTTCCTGGATGGTCTGAATGTCGTTTGCTATTCAACCGATGGTTCAGATAAACGTAAAAGCATACAACTTCATTTTGGCGCAATGAATACAACTGATGCAACAAACTTCAGCCAAACCGATTTTGAACAAACCTACAATACCCGTTCTATTATTTATACCGGCATCAAGGGCGCAGAGATCGGCCTGCTGAATATTGTAAAAAAACAAGTGGAACTGTACGACAGTAAGAGTGGCTATATGAGCCAGGTGGTAAAACTTCCAATTGATTTTGAAATTGAAACTTATTTTAATTTCTCGTACTCAAACGGAATTTATTGGGTGTTTGATAAAGAAAAACGTAAATGGAATGGCTTTAAGTAAGCTCATTCTTACAAATAAAAACAAGAACGCCGCTGTACAGCGGCGTTCTTGTTTACAGTATGATGATCTTATTTACTTTGCCAGCGATTGAATAATATCGTACTTGGTAACGATGTGAAAATTCCCTGCTTCATCTTTACTCAAAACGGCGCCGTTTTCTTTTGTGATTAATGTGCTTAAACGTTCAATGGGAGTATCGAACGATACAATAGGCAACGGAGCTTCCATTACTGCTTCCACACTGGCATGTTTTATTTCCGGGTTGGTAAACACTTTATCAAACAAGCCATTTTCTGAAATAGAACCGATCTGCCCACTGCCATTGATTACCGGTATCTGTTCAATATCATATTTCTTCATCAGTTCTACTGCTTCTGCAACTGTATGCGTTGGTTCAATACTGATCAGTCGATTGTGTGCACGTGATGAAACAATATCCTTGAATGTTTTCACATCCAGGAAACCCCGCTCCATCATCCACTGATCGTTGTACACTTTCCCTACATAGCGGCTGCCATGATCGTGAAAAATACAAACAACCAGGTCATCTTTTTTCAAACGGTCTTTTAACTGCATCAATCCCTGTAAACAACTGCCGGCACTGTAACCGCAGAACATGCCTTCTTCTTTTGCAAGCCGGCGGGCCATCACTGCACCATCTTTATCAGTTACCTGTTCAAAATGATCGATCACACTCATATCATAATTCTTCGGCACAAAGTCTTCACCAAATCCTTCGCTGATATAAGGATGTACTTCGCCCATATCAATTTCACCGGTACGGAAATACTTGGTGAGTAAGGAGCCGTACACATCAATGGCCCAAACCTGTATGTTGGGATTTTTTTCTTTTAAAAATTTTGCTGTTCCGGTAATGGTACCACCGGTGCCTGCTGTACAAACAAGATGGGTAATCTTTCCATCTGTTTGTTCCCAAATTTCCGGACCGGTAGTTTCATAATGTGCCAACCGGTTGGCAAGATTATCGTACTGATTCATGTGCATTGAATTGGGCACTTCCTTCGCCAATCTTGCTGCTACGCTGTAATAACTGCGTGGATCTTCCGGTAATACATTGGTGGGACAAACAATTACTTCGGCACCAACTGCTTTTAAGATGTCAGCTTTTTCTTTTGATTGTTTATCGGTGGTAACAAAAATGCATTTGTATCCTTTTACAACAGCTGCCAATGCCAAGCCCATTCCGGTATTGCCACTGGTACCTTCAATGATGGTGCCGCCGGGTTTTAATTTGCCTTCCTGTTCAGCAACTTCTACCATCTTCAATGCCATACGGTCTTTAATGGAATTACCGGGGTTGAAATAATCTACTTTGGCAGCAACCGTGCAGGGGAAATTTTTAGTAATCTTGTTTAAACGAATGATCGGCGTGTTGCCGATCGTTTCAAGTATATTGTTTTTGATATTCATATCGCAACTTGGCTTTGAGTGGGCGAAGTTACGATGATTCCCCCGAAGTGAACTTAGGCGGTCTTCCTGTTACGCCGGAGATAACCATCCATTAACATTAAGCCCATTACAACGGCTATCATCAACACAATATTGATCCATGTGCTGCTGAACAACGCTGCATAATCAACAGACGGAACTTTATAGTTAGTTATAGTGGAAGAAGCAGACCAGTCGATGAGTGTAAATCCATATACCAAAAAGCTTGCAATGCTTGCAATGAAGAATATAGCAATGGAACGAATGATGGTTTTGTTTACATATTGCTTTGTAGCAGGAGCAGGTGTTAAGCCTTGCAATTGCTCCATTACATTTTTACTGAAACGGAGTGAAGGTTGCTCCAACTCCAGTTCCGTTTGCAACAGTTGATTCACTTCTTTCAACTCATGGTATTTGCTTCGCCAGATTGCATCGTTTGCAATCATTTGCTCTGTAAATGCAATTTCTTCTGCCTTGGCAGTGCCATCAATATAGTTCCAGATTGTTTCATCCATTTGTTGCGTATTCATACAAACGATTTTTTAAGATTGAATATAGTCTTCCAGTTCAACAGCAAAACGCTCCTGCATTTTTTCTTTCAGCTTTTGTCTTGCCCTGTGCAGTTTCACTTTTGCTGTGTTTGGCTGCATGCCTAAAATCAAACCAATTTCTTCCAGGCTTTGTTCCGCTTTATAAAATAACAATAACAGTTTGGCATCATCAGCTGGCAACAGGGCAATGGCATCGTTCACCAGTTTTACTTTTGATTTTTCTTCCACTTTGTCGGCCCGCATGCTTGATTCATGATGATCGGCTAATTCAAATACGCCTTCCTGGTCAATTGAATGTACAGTCAGCTTTCTTTTTCGTAAAAACGTTAAGCATAACGACGTAACAATTGTGTACAGCCATGTGCTGAATTTTGCATCGCCCCGGTAATCATTTAAACAGCGATACGCTTTTACAAATGCATTCTGCGCCAGTTCTTCTGCATCTTCCCGGTTCTTTGTATACCGCAGGGCAATGGTAAATACAAACGACTGGTAACGGGTCACCAATACCTCAAACGACCGTTGGTCGCCCTGTAAAACCCGTGTGATGATCTCCTTATCCGATGGACCTGCCTGCATATCTACCGGTTTAGACGCTGCCTGTTAGAAGCTGGTTACAATGTTTCGATAAAGTTGCCGAGAATTTTCCAATCCTGCAATGCAGAAGAGCAATGATCAGGGCTAAAGCCCCTTAATGGTATTGTTTTCATAACCCCGGCCTTGAGGCCCGGGTTAATTCGGGAAGCCTTCTGTGGGCTTTAGCCCTGATTAGTTGAACTTTAAAAAAAAATCTGTAATTCCTGTAACCGGCTCAAACAAGGCGTAGTCATAGATGCTGAACACATTTTAAAACAAAAAACAAATACTATGGGTCCTGAAATTTTAATTCCGATACTGGTTCCGCTGGGAGCAATGGCATTGGCATTTGGTCTTTACTACTTACGTAACAAAGAAAATATGTCGATGATCGAAAAGGGTATGAACCCGAAAGAATTCGCTAACCGACCAGCTCCGTATCGGAATCTCAAATGGGGATTGTTGCTGGTAGGTGCAGGTGTAGGATTATTTCTTGCTTACATCATGCACACGTATGTATTGAAAATTGATGATGATAATCCGGTGATGTATTTCTCGTTGCTGGCGATTTGCGGAGGCATTGGTTTGATCCTTTCGTACCGCATTGAAAAGAAAGAAGTACTGGATAAAGAATAAAACGTTTACCCAACAACCTTATCTCAAACTGAACAGCGACCCGCCTCGGCGGGTCGCTGTCTTTATTTCTTTAATTCCTGCAACGCTTTTGCAACAAGCGGATCGTACAGGTTTCGCATTTTGATATACCCTTCAGTATGCCAGATATAACGGCTGAGTGAACTGATAAAATTCTTTTTGACGGTTGCCTGCTGCCGTTCAGTAAGTGAGTTAAAACCAACACTGTCTTTTTGCGCAAACCTGTTCAGGTAATTGTTGAATGAAGCTGGGTCAGCAGTAATATAAGCTTGCAGATCGGCTGGTGCTTTTAACCTGGTGAGATTGGCTTTGTGTGCCAGAAAATACAAATACGAAGCATCACTTATCTGTTCCCGTATGGTCATACGGTTGGCTTTTGGTAATTGATCAGCCGTATCAACCGGAACATATACATCCGGTGAAATTCCACCTCCACCATATACAATGCGCCCACCTTTTGTTTTGAATTGTTTCCCGTTATGTGCTGCCGAGTCGCCATGCAATAATTCTCCATTAGTTAGGCGTTCAGAAACTTCAGCCTTGTAACCTGATTTATCGCCGGGGCTGTAAGGTTTTTGAATACTGCGTCCAATAGGGGTGAAGTAGCGGGAAACCGTTAAGCGGATAGCACTTCCATCGCTCAAACTGAATTGTTCCTGTACCAATCCTTTTCCAAACGAACGGCGGCCGAGAATGGTAGCACGGTCCCAATCCTGCAAAGCACCTGCCAGCACTTCACTGGCTGAAGCGGAACCTTCATCGATCAACAATATCAGTTTTCCTTCCTCAAACAAACCCGGGCGACGGGCGGCATAACTTTGCCGGGGGTACGATTTTCCTTCGGTATAAACAATCTCTTTATTGCCATCCAAAAACTCATCGGCCATTTGTACTGCATCATCCAGCATACCACCACCGTTGCCACGCAGATCGAGAATGAGTTGTTTCATCCCTTCTTTTTGCAGACGTTCCAGGTTTTGCATAAACTCTTCGTACGTAGTACTCGAAAATTTATTCACCCGTATGTAAGCAACGGTTGGCTCAATCATGTAAGCAGCGTCTACACTTTTAATCGGGATGATGCCCCGTTGAATCACCACTTCAGAAGGCTTTCCGTTGCGAATCAGTTTTACTGTTACTTCCGTTCCTTTTGGCCCTCTGAAAAATTTACGTACATCTTCATATTTACGTTTTACTCCCGATACAATGGAATCATTTGCACTCAGCAACCGGTCGCCTACCTGTATACCTGCTTTATCGGCCGGGCCTTTTGGTAGTACATGCAGCACATGCAGCGTATCGTTCAGCATCATAAATTCAATGCCAACACCCTGGAAATTGCCCTGCATTTCTTCATTTACCATTTGTAATTCAACCGAAGGAATATAAGTGGAATGGGGATCGAGTTGATTCAGCATATCCTGAATGGCAAACTGTCCTAATGAATCAGTATTCACCGTATCAACATATTTCTGTTTTACCAGTTCCAGGATTTCCTGCACCGGATTGCGTTGTGCCTTACCAAAAAAAGAGGGGCCATAGGCTCCCATATTATCTTTG
>CAYMSG010000148.1:0-8145 GCA_964392955.1 uncultured Chitinophagaceae bacterium
GTCCGTACTGTCCATGTGCACTGGCAATACGTCCGAGTTTTCCTTCCTGGATTGTTTTGCTCATAAATGCAAACTGCGGACTGTTCACCACAGCAGGTGCTCCCCAGATGCGCAGCTTTTTGCTTTTCGCTAAATCAAGCAATGCTTTTCCTTCGGCGTATGTATTCGCCATCGGCTTTTCACTCCATACATGTTTACCGGCAAGTAATGCTTTCTTATTTAGCTCCCCGTGTATCTGCATATCAGTTAAAGTGACCAACATATCAAACGGAACACCCTTCAACTGTTCATCAATGTTGCGATAGGTTGCTGCATTTATATTGTATTCTTTGTTCTGCGCCACTGCACGTTCGTACTTGATATCGCAGAGACTTACTACTTCGATTAATTTTGATGATAAGAGTTGGGGAATGTAACGGTTGCTGACACTGCCACAACCGATCACAGCTACACGTAATTTCTTTTCGGGTAATGCAGCGGCCCAACCTTCTAACGAAGATACCAGTAATGCGGCTGCAGCCGTAGCTGTTGTTTTCAGAAACTGTTCACGTGAAAATGTTTTGTTCATGGCAAATCGTTGGTTGTTTATGTAAGGGTGATGTTGACACAATTTCTATAGATCCAAAGCAAGTACAACTATTTCTTCATCATTTACAAATAAGGTGCGCTGAACCCGAGTAACCGCATACCATCTTTCACTTCAGGACAACTGGTGAATAAATTCCACAGTAAACCACTCCGGTGATTTTCAATCATTACAATGATAGGGCCCTGGTCAATTGCCAAAAATGAATTTGCAAACCAGGTTTGCCTCAATGAAAACGCATCTACAAAGCCATACTCTTTAAATAATCGATCACCGAGCACATAATAAAAAAACTTCAGTGCCTTCATACTTTCAACTGGTGTGTAAGGCATTGATGAAATAGCAGCCGTCGGTGCAATCACACTCACATCATTGGCAGGCGAACTGGCTGTATATCCGTTGGGGATGTCACTTGCCGTTAATCCCCAGATCGAATCGCTGTATCCATAGTTGCCGAGCGGATTTGTAACGCAATACTGATAATTGATCCGTGAATGATTTCTTGTTTGCACTTCGTAATTCGCATACGTATCGCTCAATCCATTGGGGTTAATTCCGAGAAATGAATAATGTGAAAAGAATAACGGCCCTCCAAAAGCGCTTCCCAACGGCAATGTAATATTATAATATTGACTTCCATTTGTAAATCCCGGTGCACCGTTGCGAGCCCAGCCATTTTCATACACGGATTTAGGAATACCATGCGTAGCAGATGAAGCTGCCAACACATAGGTGATCAGGCATTCGTTCCATCCACGAATCTGCAAATTCATATCCCAGGCAAAATTCGGGCTCCAGTGCCAATACAATACCTGCTCATTATTTTTACGGAACCAGCTCCACTCCACCGCATTGTACAAAGCAGTAATATCAGACCGCAATGTTGTTTCCGCTGCATCAGCACCATTGAAATACTGTCGTGCCGTTAATAAGCCCATCATGAGTAACGATGTTTCAACCAGATCAGCGCCATCATCTTTTGCACTGAACGCAATTACATTTCCCGTATTACCATTTAACCAATGCGGAAAAGCACCGTGGAATTTTTGTGCCGTATTTTTTAAAAAGCCAACAATGGTTTGCATGCGTTGCAAACCCTGTGCCCTTGTAATAAAATTGCGATTGATCCCTGTTACAATAGCCATCACTCCAAAACCGGATCCACCGGTTGTTACGAGATCGCCTGATGAATTTCGCTCTCTTGCCAAACCACTTACCGGATGACCAAAGTCCCAGAAATATTTAAATGTCTGCTGTTGTACTCTCGTGAGCAACTCATCATCTGTAAGTGGAGGAAATTTTCTGCCGGAATCGATCTGTGTAATAAATGAATGATCAACTGAACCAATAAAATTTCCGCCCGATGCTGACTGTAAGCCTTCCTGTATTTTAAACTGATACCTGGCAATACTGGCCAACGGAGCTGATGGCTGTACCAACAGGACCGAATCATTATTTTGCAATGTGGTGGAAATACCTGTTTCGCTTCCGGCAGCGGTAAACAATTTCACTGCACCTGCAATGGTACTTTGTTTCAATGGCTGCGAAAACTGCAAACGGAAAACAGGCTGCAGGTTTACACCATACCGGGTTCCGATCAAATCAATATCATTTAATTTGATTGAACGCAGCGTTACCTGCTTCGGCGGTTCCGGAACCGGCGGAGGAGTTTTCTTTTTGCAGGCTGTAACAGCAAGCAATGAAACACTGATACCAACTAACAACTTCTTCATCATTCTATATTTACAGCAAAAACTGTACGATTATTGAATTACATATGTATTGATCGAATGTGGTAAGGCTTTTGTTTCGGCTGCTTTCCCATCGATCCAGAGATAAAATGTTGCTTCTTTGTCGCTTTCATTCATTACCACTACTACAAGGCTGCCATCGGCATTTACAAAAGAAGTGCTTAGCAACTGGCTGCGGCTCGGGCTGCTGATAATATGCTTTGCACCGGGTTTAATGAATTTCGAAAAATGACCGATATAATAAAATGCATTGGTATAGATCAATTCACCGCTTCTGGTATCTGCATGAACAGGAGCAAAACAAAAATTCTGTACATGATTCGGACCTCCTGTTTCGTCAAGCAGAATATTCCAATCTGTCCAGCCTACTGCACCGTTGTTGAAATCGTTGATCATGGAACGGCCATACTCTTCGCCCAAGCCCCAATGATTATAACGGGTAGAATCAAAACTTTCTGCACAACCCTCGGTAAACAAAATATTTTTATCGGGGAATGCTTTGTTCACCATGGCTACGTTGCTGAACATTTGCTTGCCGCCACTCCAGTCTTCGTACCAGTGAAAACCAATACCCCATGCATACTTCGACATTTCAGGATCATTAAAATACGTTTGTGCACGCTGGTACAACAAATCACGGTTATGATCCCACACAATCACTTTTTTATCAGCCATTCCTTCTTTGTGCAAAGTGGGGCCTAAAAAGTTTTTGAGAAAATCACGTTCCTCTTCAGCAGTATAAATACAGCTTTCCCAACGCTGAGTTGCCATGGGTTCGTTCTGTACAGTTAACCCCCATACAGGAATACCTTCAGCCTCGTATGCTTTGATAAACTTTACATAATAGTTGGCCCAGCTTTGATAAAACTCGGGTTTTAGTTTTCCGCCACGCAACATGTTATTGTTATCTTTCATAAACGCAGGAGGACTCCAGGGACTTGCATACAAGGTTAGTGCACCGCCCGCAGCTTTGATGGCTTCTTTGATAAACGGAATACGAAATTGCTTATCATGTTCAATACTGAATGATGTTAATTCTTTATCACCTTCTGTAACATACGTATAACTTCCGCTGCTGAAATCGCAACTGTGAATATTGGTGCGTGCAAGTGTGTACCCAATTCCTTTGCTGTTATCGAAATAAGCCTGCATGAATTCCTGCTGTTTTTCTTTCGAAAGTTTGGCGTAGGTTTCAGCAGAAGCATCGGTCAATGCAGCACCTACCCCAAGAAAGGTTTGATAAGTTCGTGCAGGATCCACAAACACACAAAGCTGCGTTTCCAATGGCTGTCCCATTTCTGTAAACGTGAGCGTATCAGTTACAGCTAAACGGTGTGTTGTACTGTCGGCCGTTGTGTACACCACTGCTTTTTTATTTTCAGTGTAGAACGGAACGGTGGATGCCTGTTTTTTTTCTTCGTTGCAGGACAGCAACAGTAGTACTGTTGCTGCAATGATACATTTCTTCATATTACCGGTTGTTTAAGAGTTGCGGTTTATTACCAAACATACGTCGCTACAGCTCCTGCAGTAAGCGTTGTGTTTGCATTGATTCCTTTATATTTTATATTGAAGCGAAGATTGGTTGAACCATCGTTCAGTACCAATAACACTTTCTTACCATCGTTACGTAAAAAAGCAGCCGAATACAAGTTACCCGTTTGCGTACTTGCAATACGTTTTGAACCGGTTGGAATAAACTTCGATGCATGTCCAATTATATAGTACGATACATTCCTGTTGATAGCACCATCCAACGTAAGAGCACCTTTGCATTGATCGCAACCGCCGGGTGTATGGGGATTGTAACCACCATCATTCGCCAGGTTCCAGTTAAGCGCCACTTTACTCCAGTTGCGCATGGAACCGATGATCACATTTTTCATATGCCATTTTAAATCACCGTCAAAATTACCGCTGGCTCCTGTCCACTGTTCAGTGAAATATAAATTTTTAGTTGGATGCGCATCATGCACAGTTGACATGGCTACAATATCACCTGCATACAGGTGAAAAGCAGAACCATCGATAAATGGTTTTGCTGCTGCATCATTCAATACCGCAATCGGATAATCCGGACGGTCGCAGTTATGATCATACAAAACAATTTTGGTTGTAATGTTTGCCGTTTGAAAAGCAGGCCCCAAATGATTTTTAATAAAGTCGGCCTGCTCACTTGCATTCATCAGCATACTTGGGTTGTTGCCACCATGCAAAGGTTCGTTTTGAATAGTGAGTGCATCAATCGTAATTCCTTTTGCTTTCATTGCCTGGATGTATTTCACAAAGTACTGTGCATACACACTGTAATACTGTGTTCTCAAACGTCCGCCAATACTGCTGTTGTTATCCTTCATCCAGCTTGGCGCACTCCAGGGTGTAGCCATCAGCTTGATGTTGGGATTGATGGCGAGTATTTGCTTTAACACCGG
The DNA here is from genome assembly GCA_964392955.1 of uncultured Chitinophagaceae bacterium. Taxonomy (GTDB): domain Bacteria; phylum Bacteroidota; class Bacteroidia; order Chitinophagales; family Chitinophagaceae; genus Lacibacter. Next base: position 4,770 of record CAYMSG010000148.1, read on the forward strand.
AATTACATCCACTGTATCCTGTCCCAATGTAAACTGCGAAAGTGAAAGATCAGTTTCACCATTGGGAAGATCATTGTAGCTGTACACTTTTGTACTGAGATCGGTAGCACCCATTCCAATACGCAGATAATTTACAGCAATACTGTTTTCGCTGTTGCCGAATAGTTCCTGCAACAGATTATTTTTTTCAGCCGGGTTTAGTTTGTTGATGAGGAAAGCACTGCCTTCTGTAAGTGTGTAGCCAAAGCCATCAATTGTTTGATAGGTTTGTGAACTGTCTACTTCAATGGTAAGTACGGCTGTGCCACCATTGTTAAATGCAAATGCTGTTTGCTTTTGCAATAAAGCGGTACGACTGCCTGTAGTCATCCACCAGTTTATTTCTGCACCGGGTGTTTCCGGCTCAGAACCACCGCTGCCTTTTTTCTTGCAATTGAAGTTGAGCGAAAGGAATGCAAACAGCATCAGGATCCCTGTCATCCAGTTTAACTTTTTTTTCATTTTCAGCATAGTTGTTATTTCAATGTTTGTAATTCGCCAATATTTTTCAAAAAGATCAAGGGTTGGTTATTTCTTGCCACCGCCAGTATTTTTTCCCCACCTTTGGTAGTGATCCATTTCATATCACGCACTTCGCCATTAATAGCAGGCATTGTTGCATACAATGCTGAAGTTGATCCTTCAAACGAAAACAAAGAAGGATACAGCGCATCATAGCGACCTTCATACGGAATAACGCCGTAAAAATTACCTCCGGCAATGTATCCTGCCTTACTTCCCACTGCTGTAAAACTCATTACAGGAGAAAGTTGCAGCTCATCATTGAGTTGAATTTGTTTGAAATTTCCTTTTCCGTCATTAATGAAAACAGAACTGCTGAGCGTTTCAGCTTTCAGCTCGTTGTAATCGTTGAAGAGATCGTAAAAAATATAATCCACTGTTTTGCCAGCTACTTCGGTGTAGGTAACATAGGCTTTTTTCAATACCGGCAATTGCCGTTCCAGTTCATCTTTTGCAAGGAATGGATATTCTTTCCCTGCAACAGTATATGCAAGTATCTGTTCTGTTTTTCCGTTATTGTCAAAATCTTTTACATAGAATTTCAACGGACCATCTTTTCGTTCCCACAGTTTGGAATTATGTCCCCAGTTTCCTGCCAGCACATCTGTATATCCGTCACCGTTTACGTCTGTAACGAGCATTGTTTGCCACCATCCGGTTGATGCAGGCACTTCTGTTGTGGTAAACGTTCCCTTATTATTGATGAATATTTTCAGTGGCATCCATTCGCCGGTAACCAACAAATCATCCCATCCATCGTTATTTACATCTGTAAATGATGCTGCGGTAACAATACCCAAACTCGTAAGGTCGATCATTTGCATCGACGCTAATGTAAAACTTGCTTTCCCGTTGTTGAGATAGAGATAAGATGGTTTTAATAGCCCGTATCCTGTTGGACTTCCAATATTTCCAACAAAAAAATCCATATCGCCATCATGATCTACATCAGCAACAGCAACACAGGATTTGTTTTCATATTGGATGGTGAACGCATCCATCTTCCTGGTAAAATTTCCTTTCCCGTCATTCAGGTATAAACGATCACTTAAATCGTTGCTGCTTTTGGGTACCTGATTGCCGCCACTGATCACCAGCAAATCCATTGTGCTGTTTCCGTCAGCATCAAAAAATACAGCATCCACATCTTCACAACCGGCATCTTTTAAAAAAACATCTTTGTTACTGGATTGAAAAGATCCATCTGTCTGCTGTATCATCAAAGTGCCCGGCTGATCAATGGCACCACATGCATAAAAATCATCCAGCCCATCACCGTTCACATCAGCCACGGCCAGTTTTGGACCTCGTGTACTTTGCGCATGCGGAATCAGGTATTGTACATTGAAATCAACAAAATCATTTTCAACATGCTTCCAGTTGCAAACAATCTCATTCGTAATATCAGTGAAATAAGGTGCAGGATGTCCGAAATAACGGTTGTAATCAAATAAGCCGGTTGTACTTTTTGCTTCAACAGTAAGTTGTTGATTAACTGCCGGTGTCTTAATGGACTGAACTGTTTGATTTGGCCAAACGATCAACACCGAATCAACCGTTGTCAATGAATCCAAACCAAAATGTAACCGTGATTCAACGGAAGATTGAAAACCCCGTGTTAACATCAACTGCTGGTATTGCATTCCTTTTTTCGTGAATACATATGCTTTCGCACCAATTCCGAATTGATTTAAACTGTCGCCTTTGAATTGAATCTGCAGATAGTTTTTACCAACCGATTCATTTTTCAAAACGGTGGCTGCTGCATTAATGTTGTTGATGATCATATCCAGGTCACCATCATTATCCAGATCGGCATACGCAGCACCGTTAAAATATCCTTTCATATTTGCAGTGCCCCACTCTTTACTTACATCAGTAAACGAATGGCCATTGTTGTTCCTGAAGAAAAACGGATGACTGCTCCCGTCGGGCATTTTACTGATGGTTTCTTCATCATACGCATCTGTTTTATCAAGTCCCCGGTTCATCTGCATATCCGACACAAAGCGGATATAATCCAGATCAACCGGACGCTTTACAATACCACTGCTGATGAACAGATCTTTCTGTCCATCATTATCAAAATCAGCAAACAAGGGACTCCAGCTCCAATCAGTTGCTGATACAGCAGCCATCAATCCCACTTCACTGAAATTTATACCACTGCCATTGTTCCGCTGCAAACAGTTACGTGAGTACTGATGCTGATAACCATTCATCTCCAGTTTTAATTTGTAGATATCCGGATTCTCATCACTGCCATATGTTTTCAATGTTGTTTCATCGGGTGGCAGCATATCAACTGTTACAATATCAGGCTGGCCATCGTTGTTATAATCAGCAATATCGTTGCCCATGCTGAAGCGGCTGTAATGCGCAAAATGCTTTGCGCCGCTTTCCGTAAATGTTCCGTTTTTATTATTGATGTAGTAATAATCGTTTTCGTGAAAATCATTTCCCACATATATATCATCCCAGCCATCGTTGTTGAGATCGGCAACACTCAAGCCAAGACCATACGACAAATTGGATTGATAAATACCTGCATCTGAAGTAACATCTGTAAACTTTTTTTCGCCGTTGTTCAACTCATTTCTGAACAAACGACTTCCGCTGATTGAATCAGGTTTATTCCGATTGACTGTATCTACAATATTCGAATGTGGCTGTTTTGAATGATTAATGAGAAAACAATCGAGATCGCCATCTTTATCATAATCAAAAAAAGCTGCCTGTGTGGAAAGTCCGGAGAAGTTTAATCCATATGTTTTTGATTGCTCGGTAAATGTTCCATCTCCGTTATTGATGAATT
>CAYMSG010000149.1:0-8129 GCA_964392955.1 uncultured Chitinophagaceae bacterium
CCATCAACAAAACTGTTTCAAAAAATGTACTAGCCTTTGATGTTGCAGCACCAGAAACATTAATGCCGTTAACAGGTACCTATGTTCAAATAGCAGAACGTCAGTATTTGCTGTACAACAATATCAGGTATAACGAAACCTCGTTTGTAAAGAAGACAAAGTATCAGTTCCCCGTTAAAATTAAAATGACTTCAACACAACTCGAACTCTTGGAAGACACTGCATTAATTGATTTGTTGATTGATCAGGTTTATCAGTTCAGTCGTATGTATTGGAAGAGTGTAGCACAGCAAAACATGCCGGTTACAATTTTGTATCCGCAAATGGTAGCGGAAATATTTCCTTATTTTAAAACACCGGTATTAAAAGAGTTCGGAAAGGAAACACTTTGGTTTTTGTAGTTTTATGAAAGTGATTTTTTTTACTAAAATATACTAAGTCGATGACAGCAGTAGTAGGGATATTAAACAAACAAGCAGTAGCTATAGCTGCAGATAGTGCAGTTACTATTGGCGGAGCTAACGGGAAAAAGATATTTAATAGAGCCAACAAGGTTTTTTCACTCTCAAAATATCACCCAGTTGGTGTAATGATTTATAACTCAGCCTCGTTTATGTCAACACCTTGGGAAACAATAATTAAGGTTTATAGGAAACAACTTAGTGATACAAGCTTTTCAACACTAAAAGAGTATCAGGAAAACTTTTTAAGTTATCTTAAAGCAAAGCAGTTTTTTTCGGACGATGAAGATAAAAAACAGCATTTTTCATCATTTGCGAATTTGTTGATAAACACAATAGTTAGTGAAGTATTAACTGAAAATCAAGCCTCGGTTGATAATCCCACAGAAGAAGACAAGCAGAAATTCTTAACAAGTTTTTCTGCGAAAATAGATTCTTACATAGTCCAGTTTAATAACCCTGCAAACTTTTGTGTTGACTTTGTCGATTATACATTTGAAGAGCATTCTGCCTTCGCAGATGCAAGTGTTGCAGAAATAATCCAACATATTTTTACAAATAATGGTTATGCAGTTAACGAAGAATTGCAAGCTAAAATAAAACAGCTTGCTTATTTATATCTACAAACAAAAGAGACCTTCTCAAACTTTACAGGTTTAATTTTTACAGGTTTTGGTGAAGATGAAATTTATCCTTCTTTAATTCCGGTAAATATTTCATTAGCAGTAGGTGAAAGACTGCGTTACTTTATTGAGGAGAATAAAGCAGCAACAATTTCAAACAGTAATCATGGGGCTATTGCACCCTTTGCTCAAACAGATGTAATAAGCACGATCTTAACTGGTGTCGATCCAACTCTTGATATTACTTATCTAAATAACTTCGAAGCTGCATTTACCAAATATAACCAGGAGCTTTTAAAAATCATCGGAGATACTAATGGGGAGCTAAAAGCGTTAATAAGTTCTTTAGATATAAAGCAACTTGTGAATGAATATAGTATTCAAAATCAACAGACTAAGCAAACTAACTACATCGATCCTTTAATGAATGCAGTTAGTAATTTATCAAAGGAAGACCTTGCAGAAATGGCAGAAAGTTTGATATATTTGACTTATCTGAAGAGAAGGATTACCTTTGCGGAAGAGAGCGTTGGGGGCCCGGTTGATGTCGCTATTATCTCAAAAGGCGATGGCTTCATTTGGATAAAACGAAAGCACTATTTTAAACCTGAATTGAATAAGCAATTTTTTGACAACTACTTTAACAAATAATACTATGCACTTCGTTTCACTTAATCCAGACGAAAACAAGGCTAATGGTTTAACAAAAGTTTCACTAAAGAATTGGATTGTTCAAGGAACAAAGAAAGGTCAAATCCAGCAAGGCATGTCACCAACAGAAATTGCTGATATTGTTTCAGATCATTTGATAGAAGTTGTAAGAAAACAATTTGAAGCAAAAAGAAAAGAGCTGAGCGAACATACAATGCAGAGTTAGTTTCATTAATATTTTTACTTAACCAGCCTTAGTGCTGGTTTTTTTATTTATATCAATTATACCAGCAGTAATACAAATACTACTATATATAAACTACTGCTTATCTAAAGTCCTTTAAGTTTCTAAATCAGCCCAGCCGCAGGCCACCTTCTTCATTACGCTGACTCCTTTCGCTTCGCTACAGGAACGCTTCATTCAGTCGGCCACCTGCGGCTCCCTCAGCAAAAGCTATTTCGTACCTCATAGCATTTGCTCTAAGCCTACACACGCCAGCTGCAATGCATATCCTGGCATTTGTTATTGGTTTGATCTACTTTCTACCACTCAGCAGCAAGGTAATAAGGTGTTCCTTCGTCGGCGTCGGCAAGCAGTGCGCCAAACCATTGCAGCAGCCCCGCTGAATACTATGGTTTTACCTGAAACATATCGGGGCAGCTGCAATGCCCTTCGGGCTGTTAACACAGGTTTGTCACACTTCTTGCAGCTCCTTCTCCTTCGTCACGGCAGCTCCTGTGTCCTGCAGGCAACCTCGTTCATTTCTTCCTTCGTTTCGCTCCATTCACCACGTTCGTAGCTTTGCATTGCTTCAAAGCAGGGCGTCTTTTGCCATTGCACAAAACCTTTACACAGTAAGCCGCACCGGCTTTTCAGCACCCTGAACTACAATACTCACTGGGTTACATTACGCTTCACTTCGTCATCCATTCTCTTCGGTATCCTGCAGTCCACCCGCTGCCCAATAATTTTGCTCGCCTTGCGCCCCACTTAGGCTGCGTTTACTAAGCGCTGCTAGTTGCTTATGTCGTACCTCCATTTCGCAAAGCATCGCTAAGCTCACTTGCATAGTTCAGCCGCCTCCGTTCCTGACGGAAATGTACTACGGCGGCTTCCTATGTAGCCGGCACCGCCCCTTACAAAATACAAAGGGGCTTTACTGCCGGACCCCTTTGTGGGGGCTCGCAGGCGCTTCCGTTCGTCCCTCTCTCCAGCGCCTTTAGTCGGCTCGCTGAAGCGGCTCTGCTTCGGCCACGGTTACTACCCGTGGCAGCCTTCCGCACATTGGCCGCAGGCGCTATTACCTTGCTACATTCTTTTATTGCTTATTATTGTTGTCTATAATTTTTTCTATGGATAGTAACCTGATAACTCTCGAATTAAAAGACACCGATGCATTTGTTTTATGCGAGCTTATGCGTGTTAAAATTGAAAATATTATCTCTAATCAACAAGCATTGCTAAAGGCAGTTTTTGCTTCTCGTTACAAATTGATATTAGCTTCTTATGGGATCAAGAAGAAATTATTTGGGGGGTGGCAAGTAGTTATGCCTTACATAGAAGATGCTTCTTTAAAAACAGCAATGCATGATGAAGAAGCTAATTGGGGTTCTTTACAGAAATCCTATATGAATGCTACTTCATTATGCCGGGTTTTTAATGTGCTGATTACCAAAATTGACTATGGGTTTGATGAAAAACATCTTCAAAAAATGGAAGAGTTGTTTTCGCCTCATTGGTCTTCTCTTGCCAAAACCATGTCCTTTCACGGGCATACGAAAACTCCTGAAGAATGGCAAGAATACTATCAATCTGTGTATGCAAAATGGTTCCATGCTGAGCAGGCTTTTAAAAGAAAACATTTTGGTTACTGATTTTTACCGTTCAGTCTCTGTATAATTTTCTTATCTCTTTGTCTAATTCAAAATCATACTTGTGATAAATATCTTCCCAAGATATATATCCTTGATAGATTGCTTTATCTAATATAAACTGTCGGTACTTGTTCACACTACCACCTTTCAGCCATATTGTTATTTCAGGCTCATCTTCATAGATTAAGTGTTCGATTGTTTCAACCCAAAAAAAGTCAACGCCAACTTTTGCTTTTATAAATGGAATCCTTACTGTTTCATACTGTCTTGGTAATGCGTTCACCGTGGTATGTAAATGGACACGGTCATCATAATATTTACAATAAAAGCACACTCTTATTCCGTTCTTTTGAAAGAGTTCAGGTCTATCGTAATTCAAATCAAATATATCTGTGTAGATTTCCTTGATCCATTTTGTTACTTTAGAAGGTTCACTTTTAAAGTCGGCTGCTATTCTTTTTATTGAAGTCTTTTCATCTCTCTCTTTGTAAAAATCTTTTTCTATTAACCATTGCAGGAAACGTATGTATGCTTTTGCGGGTAACTGTTCGGCTAATATTTTGGCGTAAGTAGGTTTGCCACTTAGGCAACCGAAAACTTCAAGGGTTGAAGGTTCGTGCAAGATTTTCTCTCTCTCTTTAAAGCGTGCCATTTTATTTAAAAAATACAATAAATCTTACGGGTATGAAATAGTGCGCTTTAAAAAGAAATAAAAAAAGTAGCAAGTTAGTCGGCTGCCACAGCCCTTTGCCATTGGTCTGCAAAGAAATTCCGCCATAAACCCTGCCCGCCGCAGCTATGCGCAGGCGGGACAGCCCTTTCACACACCCTTCTTTTATTGCGTTGCTTCTTTGCAGCCCGGCCACGCCGCCAGTTGTGTTGCTTTCTTTTTTTCATTTTTCTTTTAAAAACTAAAATGTTTTTTATGACAAAAGCAAATCACTACTTCGGTTCTCACAACGGTTCGGAAAACTTTTACCGTCACAATCTATCTGGCATCGTTTATACTGATGGCATCAAGGAACTTGCAGAGAAATGCAATGGATATTGGCTGCTTGATTTAATTGTAAGCCATCAAATGCATGAGCAGGTTAAGAAACAACCGTTTCAGGTTTGGGATCTGCAGCGGGTAAAGGATACAGCATTTACAATTCGCTGTACTGATGGCAACTTCAACTTTGTAACATCACAGGAAATTGCTTTCAGCGATTTTGAATATGATTTGGCAACTGTTTGGCTGGTGGATGGTTGCATCATGTTACCAAGCGAGTATTAACTAAAGGCGGCAGTAATGCCGCTTTCTTTTTACACTGCAAGCCATGCGGACCAATACCGACATCTTTTGCCATGTGTTTTTAGTAAGCAAAAATAACTACGGCAGCCCATTGCACAGATCCTGATTAAAAAACCAAACGAGTTCGGCATAAACACAATGCCGACGCACAAGCCCTTCTTTTATTCCGCATCCTGTTTGGTTTTTTATCTGCCTTCGTTAACAGGATGCTTCTAAAAATCACATGTATGCAAAAGCAGCTTCGTATTATTTCCCGCAGGCGTTTGGCAGTATGTCCATTCAGCAAATCGTTATCACCGGCACCTGCCACAGTTTCGCCATTAGCGTTTAGTAAGCATCTCGGCAGGTTAGCCGTTCATTACCGGCCGCTTCCAGGCGTTAAAGTATTTGCACTGCCATGCGGTAACTTTTTATGGCGTTATCCATCTGGCCGCCGTCAGCTTAGCACATTGCCTTTTTAGGCAATGTGTGATTTATTTTGCCCTATTGCATTTTGCAAAATCATTTTTTAAATTCGTTTGGTGTTTTTCATAGGTTAGCAACGCCGTTCTTTTCCAAGGACGGCTTTTTAGTAAAAAGAAAAACCCCGCCGGATGGCAGGGTTCATTGTATAAACCGTAAGAATGAACAGTTACAGTTGATCTTACAAACCACTCACTTCTACAAGTGCCAATGGATTGTATGCACCGTTTTTCAACGGATACATTTGCGCATTTACTTCCTGATAAAACTCAATGCCCAATGCAAGGAACAATGGTTTTGTGCTGTTGGCTGTTACAGCATTTGAAAGATTCACAACGGCAGTTGCAGTCGCATCCCACGGAAGAATGGCACTTGCCTGTGAATCCATTACGAAGGTTTCATTTTCAAAATCAATCTCTGCACCTGCAGAAACTAATTTGAAATGTGTTGCACCGCCTGGCGCTGCAAGCATGTTCAACGGAACAAACGAGGGGATACTTACTGCCAGTGTACCGGCTACACGATCAATGGTTGTGGTGTAAGGTGCATACAACGTAGTACCTAATTTACCACTGATATTAAACTCAAAGCCTTCCAGTAATTCGGCTTCGCCGTCAATTACATTTCGCTGGCCACGGGGATTGGTTGCATCTGCCTGAATCACTTCAACCATCTTTTGAGTAAGACGGCTTACCATACGACTGTCTGCAGAGTTTTGCAACATTGCACGGATTGCAGTTCGCAAAAGTTTACCGGCCTTACCGGCTCTTCCAAACTCTTCACCGTTTTCACGGGTACGTTGAAAGTTCGGATCTGTTGCAATACGTTCACCGGACACACCGCCTTTCTCTCTTGCGAGATAACCGTCTTGTGATTTGTAAAAGGTGATACCACCAATGGTACCATCCAGTTTAATAATTCCTTTTTGCTTTGCCATAACAAAGAATTTATGGGGTTGTAATTTGTAATCTGTTTTGCTGTTTTACCAGCCATCAAAACCAAAATTAGAACCATGCAAAACCCTTTGCAAATGTGGCAGGTCATCCGTTCCGATTCTTCCACATTATTCCAAAAAGTACACTTTAGCCGCCCTCAAAAATGAAGTATATTTGTATTGCGCATCCATAGTTGCTGTATAGCCGAAGTATGGATAGTGTATGAAAGTTATTTGAACAATGAACAGACTGTGTATTTATCCGAAAGACATTCAGATTATCACAGGCAGAAGCGACAAGTACGGCAGAAATCTTCTTAAAAAGATCAAAGAGCATTTCAAAAAGCAACAACACCAGGTTGTTACTGTTGATGAGTTCTGCCAGTACATGGGTTTACAACAGGATGTTGTTACCCGGCAGTTGAAGTAAACTGCTTTAATGCGGAAGCTATGATGCAGCTCCCTGTTCTCTCACCACTGCTTTTTATTTTCTCTTACTTGTTTTGGGCTTATTGATGTTCTTGTGACCCGAGGTCACATGTGAGGTCACATAAAGAAAAAAGCGTTACAGTTTTACCTGTAACGCTTTGATTTTCAAGCTCCCCCTTCAGGACTTGAACCTGAGACCCTCTGATTAACAGTCAGATGCTCTAACCAACTGAGCTAAGGAGGAATACTTCCCCTTTCGGGGTTGCAAAAATAGGTGTTTTCAGTTTTTCAATCTTATTTCATCCGAACTTTTTTTCGATTCATTTTAGTTTGGTTAAATGGGATGCATTTGGGTTGTGCATGTTTAAAAGCACAGCCCCCTTAAGAAAGGAGGCTGTGCTGTATTTTATCAGTGCTAATCAGTAGAATCTGCGTCATCAGCGACTCTATCTGCCATCAATTTCCCTTCCACTCAGGCAAACGTCCCGGTGTATAAGGCGCTCCATTCTTTTCCAAAATACTCTCAATGCGTTTTACTTCTTCCGCAATTGCTTTCAGTTCATTATAAACAGGAGTGAATTGTTTCGTTGCTATTTGATAGTTGTTGAGTTGTGTTTGTGTAGGTGCTGCCGTGGTATTCCACAACGATCCGGTGATATAACCGATACGGCCATTGACCGAAGGGGATGTTTCAAATTCTCTTCTTGCCAATGATGCATCGCCATTCAGCTGGCGGTTCACGGCATTTAACCGTTTCTCTACATTTTGTAATGCAGTTGACAGATCAAGCGATTGCTTGGGTGTTTCAATAATCGCTTGTTTCATATAACGCACTTTGTTCACCAACTCAGCACGATACTGATTGCTTGCTGCCACCACACGGCTCAACTCTGCAATCTTCTTACAAAAATCATCCAGTGCTTTTTTATCGGTTGCAGGAAGTGTGGCTGCATTCAGGGCCATTGCTTTGAATGTTTGCGGCGCAGTTAAATCGCTGTACACGCCATCTTCAAATTTGCTGAGTGAAACCTTGTATGTGCCGGGCAAAGCGAAGTAGCCTTGATCGGGTGAGCTGAATGCAAAGGATTCATCAAACGGTGTAAAGTCAATTGGTCCGAATGGTGCTGTGCGGAAATCCCATACAATGCGTTTCAATCCTTTCTTCGCCGGAGCTTTGATGCGGCGGACAACATTGCCGGCTTCATCTGTTACAGTAAACAGTAAATGCGGTGCAGGTTGCTCATCTTCCAAGCGAAGTGAATCAGGAGAAGGATAGGTTGGTGCTTCACCTTTCTTTATTTTTTCCGCTTCTGCAGCCCGGCGTGTTTGTTTGGTTGTTTTTTTATATTATTTCAAAATAAAAATAAAAAAAAACCCAAAATTAGGATTGGGTGTGGTTA
>CAYMSG010000150.1:0-2229 GCA_964392955.1 uncultured Chitinophagaceae bacterium
TCGGATGGTGGAAGAACCGAAAAAATTATTACGCATTTACTCTTCTTATACCTTTTCTGATCGTTACAATCGTTCATACATTCTTGCTGGCATTACCAAGATACACGTATGCAGCTGAACCTTTTTTGCTGATTTTTACGGCTATCTGCTTTTGCGCACTTATAAACAAAAAACAAGAAAAAGCAGTTCATTAATTGACAATATTAAGTACCCACAATTGCATCATTTTACCATTCTCTTTATAAACTAAGATAGGCTGCTCAAAAATGAGCAGCCTATCTTACTACAAATATATTTCATTTACTGCTTTACCAGTTTTACAACACGTGTTGTATTTGCATCGATATTTACGTATACCAGATACATGCCCGCCTGTAAAGTACTTACATCAATCGGCAAAGTAAATTGATTCAGATCTCTTAATACTTCCCGTTGATATACTAACGCTCCTGCTCGAGTATAAATCCTTACAACTGTCTGTGTTCCTTTCGTGGGTGCTTCAATCAGCAGTGTAGTATTATTTATAGCAGGGTTTGGATAGATTGTCACTTTAATTTCAGGGTTAACATCTTTGGATTTCACAAATACCTGAACTGTGTCCGAAGCGGCCGCCCCCCTGTTATCTGTAACTGTTAAAACAAACTGATATGTTCCTTCAACTAAGTTAATAATAGCTGAGGAGGCTTGTGAGGGCGATGCGATTTCAAAAGTATCGGGGCCACTTGCTTTGGTCCAACGATAGGCAACTATACTACCATCGGTGTCTATCCCACTACCGGATAAAATCACGCTGTTCTCCGGCAAAACAATCACCTGATCATCTCCCGCCAATGCCACAGGAATGAGATTGGCAGCATTTACAGTTACTTGCACAGTGTCTCTTCCGCTTGCGCCATTATTATCCGTAACCCGTAGTTCAAAAAGATAAACCCCTTGTGTAAGTGATGAAACGGTCGTTTGCGCTTGTGAAGGACTCACAATTGAGCCACTTAACGGGCCACTGATTTTTGTCCAGAGGTAACTTGAAATACTACCATCGGCATCGGTTCCACTACCGCTCAATGTTATGCTGCTGGTTGGCAAACTAATGGTTTGGTTTATCCCTGCATTAGCTACCGGAGCCTGATTAACTGCTGCATTAACAGTTACCAAAACAGTATCTCTGCCAACTGCTCCATTATTATCAGTTACACGAAGCTCAAACAAGTAAATACCTTGTGCCAGTGATGTTGCATTCGTTTGGGGTTGCGTTGGGTTTGTGATGCTACCGCTGGATGGACCACCAATTTTTGTCCATTGGTATCCAGCAATGGTTCCATCTGCATCAGTACCTGAACCATTTAATGTAACGCTGTTGGTTGGCAACGTAATTGTTTGATTAGATCCAGCATTGGCAACAGGAGCCTGATTAATTGGTGCATTAACGGTTACCTGAACAGTATCTCTGCCAATCGCCCCATTATTATCAGTTACCCGAAGTTCAAAAAGATAAACTCCCTGTACCATTGATGTAACCGTTGTCTGCGCCTGATTCGGGTTTGTGATAGTACCATTTGCAGGACCACTCACTTTTGACCATTGATAACCTGCGATGCTTCCATCTGCATCAGAACCACCGCCATTTAAGGTAACGCTGTTTGTTGGCAACGTTAGCGTTTGATTAGAGCCTGCGTTTGCCGTTGGAGCCTGATTAGTTACGGATGCTGGGTTCACCGTTATCTGAACTGTATCTCTGCCAACTGCCCCATTGTTATCAGTTACACGTAATTCAAACAAATAAACACCCTGTACCATTGATGTAACAGTTGTCTGCGCCTGATTCGGGTTTGTGATAGTACCATTTGCAGGACCACTCACTTTTGACCATTGATAACCTGCGATGCTTCCATCTGCATCAGAACCACCGCCATTTAAGGTAACGCCGTTTGTTGGCAACGTAATCGTTTGGTTTGTGCCAGCATTTGCAACCGGAGGCTGATTTACTCCGGGATTTACTGTTACCTGGACAGTATCCCTGCCAACCGCTCCATTGTTATCAGTTACCCGAAGTTCAAAGAGATAAACTCCTTGCACCATTGATGTAACAGTTGTTTGGGCTTGTGCCGGATTTGTAATCGTCCCATTTGCAGGACCGCTCACCTTTGACCATTGGAAACCAGCGATGCTTCCATCTGAATCGGTACCACTCCCATTTAGGGTGACGCTATTCACTGGCAAAGTAATAGTCTG
>CAYMSG010000150.1:2239-8126 GCA_964392955.1 uncultured Chitinophagaceae bacterium
CCCCGCATTTGCAACAGGATTCGAATTAACCGGTGCAGAACAGTTTGTTGAATAGAACACTGGAATTCTGGCTTCTTCGATTACTACATTCGTTGAACCGCCTGCAGTGGCAACATTATTACAAACAACGTTCCCACTTTTGTGGAATGTGTTCATATTATCGCTTAACACAATTCCTCCACCTGCATTTTTCCTGTACCCAAGTGAATTTCCTGAAATACGAAATCTTGTACTGTCAACAGGGTTTTCCGTAGGCTTTGAATAGATCCCAATGGAATATACCCAAGGAATTGTATTGTTGTAAACGGTTCTGGTTTTAAGATCTATCCTCCAAACACCAGGCTCCCATAAATAATAGTGACGCAGGTATCCGCTACTGTCAATGCTGTTATTTTCAATCTTTAATACATTGTTAGTACTGCTTGCACCAAATGAACTGATACCAAACGTAAGCGTATTCCGAATTGTATTATTGTAAACCCACACATGGCTATATGCGCCAAGGTTAATTCCTGCCCCCTGTGCCTCATCGCCACCGATACCACTATGCGATATTCTGTTATTATAGATTTCGCTTAATCCAACACTTGCAGATGACACCTGGATACCTGCCCGTCCGGTACTGTCTATAATATTATCATAAACCTTTATATTACCTAAACGTGCAGGTTTGGGATAAATCGTAACTCCATTACACACAACAGGCCTTGGGCTATAACTTGTTGGACCATTGTCAGGAGAAGTATTTCCAATATACATTCCCTGATTCCAGGTTTTCACGATTTTGTTATGATGAACAGTAATTGAGTCAATTACCCAATTTGGGTAATTGAATGATGGGTCGCAACCACCATCTTCCTTAATATTCATTCCAATACCTGCATGAGTCACATGTACGTTGCTTACTTCGATGTTTTTCGATTTACCCTCAACCGATACAGCGTAAGCACCATTAATCAATGTGTCGGTGGCATATGGTTGAATATAAAAGCCATATTCTACTCCAGGCGTACCTGTTCCTACTACTTTGATGTAAGAACAACTACGAAGTTTTAACTGAGCGTTATTACCACGCAACTTAGCCTGCCCATTTTTGTTCATTATAACAATGGGGCATTCTGGCGTTCCGTGCTTGCCTTCCAGATAAATATAACTCCACGTTCTTGATCCATCAATAAAGAGAGTATCACCCGGCAGAAGATTGGCATAATTGTAATATCCATTATCTCCTGCTGGAGCAGGCATGTAGCTTCTTCCAGAGCAATTAGCTGGCGGCGTTTGAGAGGACGTTACAGCAATCTGAACAGTATCTCTACCAATGGCCCCGCCATTATCTGTTACACGCAATTCGAAGAGATAAGTGCCTTGCACCAGAGCGGTTACAGATGTTTGAGCCTGTGACGGAGTTGATAAACTACCGCCTGCAGGACCACTTACTTTTGTCCACTGATAATTGGCAATACTACCATCCGTATCAGTTCCACTTCCATTTAAAGTTGCAGTATTTGCAGGAAGGATTATAGTTTGATTTATACCAGCATTCGCTACAGGAGCTTGATTGGATGATGCATTAACGGTTATCTGCACAGTATCTCTTCCAACAGCACCTCCGTTATCTGTTACACGCAACTCAAACAGATACGACCCTTGCGTAAGCGATGTAACAGTTGTTTGCGCTTGGGTTGGATTGGTAATGGTACCATTTGCAGGACCGCTCACTTTTGTCCATTGATAACCTGTAACACTTCCATCTACATCAGTGCCGCTACCAGTCAACGTAACATTGTTTATTGGCAAAGTAATTGTTTGGTTAGAGCCAGCATTTGCTACCGGAACTTGGTTAACTCCTGTGCCAGCGTTAACGGTAACAGTTGTAAACCCGCTTATTGATTGTTGATGACCATCCGTTATACTCACCTGGAAAAGATGTATTCCCTGAGTAAGACCAGTAACACTCGTATTCTGGCTGCCTTGATTGCTAATTATTGAAGGAGATGTAGTGAACTTTCCCAAGATATTTGCCGCAACAACCTTATTAAATAGCTGCCGGTGCCCCCCATTATTAAGATGAATTTTGTCTCCAGACGCATATTCAGGCATAGTTAATGTTGTGCCTGGAATAGTTACCGGGTCGTAGAAGTTAATTGCATGCGCACCAAATCTGCTAATAATTTGGTCTTTTAATTCTTTTAAAAACTGTTGTCGTAACGGTGTAAAATCTTCTCTTGGTTGCGTGGTCGTAATAAAACACTCTACGCCCCGAGCCACACAAGTATCGTAAATGGTTTGATAAGCCATCATGATCTCCTGCAGTGTTAAAACATCATAGCCATTGGTAGGGAAACTTACTATTACAACATCCACATTCCGGTTGAGTATTGCTGTGATATTTTTAGTAACATCCGGTGCTTCCTGCACTCCTACTGGCGTGTAGCCTGTTGGCATTGCACGGAAAACACTGTAACCACTTGTTCCAAAATTTATGACTGAATCTACCAGCCCCCTGTCCACAAAATATTTCCGCAACAAACCAACAAAACTGCTATCGTTTGAACTTGCACCACCACCCTGACTTGTAGAGGACCCTATTACTCCTATTTTCTTTTTTTCCTGACCGGGCACTTTCAACTTGGTCCATGCAACAGACTGTAATGCCGAACCATTGAGTGTGTATGCAGAAGTTAAGTTCACAGAATTTACGGGCAGTGAAATAGTTTGATTACCGGAAACTGAACTCAATACAGGCGAACCATATACAGGTGATGTAACTGTAATACTTATATCGTCTGAAGCTGTTATACCCAGGTTATTTGTAACAGTTAAACGAAAAACATAAACCCCGGGAGCTAGCCCTGTTACAGAAGTGGCTAAACTTGCCGCATTGGTAATTGAAAAAGATATAGGACCAGACACTTTCGTCCATGCTATCGAGGTAATACTGTTTCCTACGCCGGGAGTAGCAGTTCCGCTTATGTTAACCGTTGTCAAAGGCAGATTAATTACCTGATCAGGGCCTGCATTTGCAGAAGGTGTTGTTACTGCTGCAAAGGTTCGTTGGTTAGTTAGAAACCATTCGTATAAATTCAAGCTATCTTGGGTTACACCTGAGCCCATAACAGAAGATCCGTTATTATTTGGAGCAACAGTAACACCACCAAACGCACATCCATTATTAAAGGTTCCTGTTATTCAATAATAATTGATAACGGGTCGAAAGGCCGGGTCATATGCTCTGCCCCAAATTGAATGTCCAACACCGGCAACTACCGTAAACTTGTTGGGCGGTGTCGGGTTAAGCATGTTTGAACTATCATGATACCGAAGGTCCGTTGTTAAGAACTGATCCAGCTCGGATGCGATGGTCCACATCCTGACTCCCCATTTGTATGCATGGCGAAATCCAGCTTCAACCTGAACATCAGTATATCCATTCGCTGAACTGACACCTGCCCCATTAGCAGTTGCCATTGCAGCGAACTTCTTAATGAAATTACTGTCCCTGCTTGCAAATGTGGTAAAAACACCACCACCGCCAGCCGAAAGCCCTGTGAGGTAAATCCGGCTCGTATCTACGCGGTATTTTGAAAGAATAGAAGGAAGAATATATCTTAATTCGTTGTAACCATAACTCCAAGAGGCAGCCTGTGGCGAAACCACGATAAAGCTATCCATCTGCCCTGTTTTCGGATTCATCGCTACTGCATTCCAGCCATCTGCAATTCTACCACTAATTGAACGGGGCGAAGCTGTATAAAGTTTGGATAGGTTCGCCTCTGTTGTACCAACCTCACCCGTGCCATGCAAGGCAATAATAAGCGGATAAGTACGTGTAGTGTTACTGTATGTTAAGGGCACCCACGTTAACCCGTAGGTCAATACACCTGTGCTGCTTCTGGGAAACTGATCAACACGCTGCCGACCCATTATTGTCTGAGCGTTTGATCCAAAAACTGTAAACAAGGCAATGAATAGAAAAAGAATTGGTCTCATAGTCTGATACGGATTATTGGATATTTTGGAATATGGATTTTAAACAGGAAACTTTTTGAATCATAAAAATGAGAAGAAAGTATTTAAAAGACTTAAAACAACAATAATTGGATTTCTAAAATGCACTACCGATTAATCAAAATTTGTACCAAACGCCTCTTTCCCATTTCAGAAAAACAAGAAATATTATTTCAGACACTTTTACTTTTTTCCCACAATTTATAACAGCTTCAAAAGTATCTCTGAAAACGATCTTGTAAAACAGCACATTCGCTCTTTTTTTTGTAGAGTAAATTACGAACCGCTGTCGTAATACTACGATCTAAAGAATTGCAGGTTCGCTTTGTCTCTTTCCAAAAATATTGAAGGAAAAACAAAAACACCTACGCAGGCCTGCTCATTTTTCGTATTAACCGACCATGTGGATAGTTTGTTACAAAAAGATGTCAATTAGTTGAAAAAATGATTGTTTTGCTAACGTTTGTTTTAAGTACTTTTCCCTAGTATTTATTGCTTTGCCCGAGACTTGTAGAAGTCATTTCGACGAAAAACCTATCTTGAGCAAAAAATATTCCCAGCTATCCTTATAACCCCATCAGATGAATTGGATGAGTTTTTCTACCTCATATTGGTTTCGTTCCGCTTTATACTCAACATTCCAGCGTTTTTCGTTGATCATATTTGGTTTTCTTAGTTTTTTTTTGTTGATCAGAAGTCTATCAATTGATCAAATGGCTACATGGGCTTTATTCCTGACGATAATAACACTTTTAGAAAATACCAAATCGGCATTGCTGAAAAATGCACACATTAAATATGTGACAGCCGCACACAGTGTCACTGAAAAAACATCGATTGCATCATCTTCCTTATTAGTTAATGCTGGAATTACTCTGTTTTTTATTCTTCTAATTTTGATTTTTGGAGAACAAATTGATACTTTATTTAACAGTAAGAAAACACTTCATACAATTTTCTTGTGGTTTATACCCGGCCTGATTGCGATGATATTTTTTGCTCACCTAGAAGCGGTACAACAGTCTCATTTCGACTTTAAAGGCGTTTTTGCAGGCAATTTGGTTAGACAGATTTTGTTTTTTAGCGCATTAGCTATTCACTTTATCTGGAAATTACCTATACACATATTTCATTTGGGGCTTTACCAGTCTGCAAGTATTTTGTTTGGCACTTTGACTATTTTAGTTTTTAGTAGAAAATATCTTGTATTTAAATTCAATCCATCTCTGCAATGGGTAAAAACAATAACTAAATACGGTGGCTATATTTTTGGCACTGGTGTGATCTCAAATATTTATTCGAATCTTGATCAATTTATGACTGCTGCTGTTGTGCCGGGATCGGTTGCTTTTTACAATGCAGCAAAACGGATCAATGGGTTTATTGATATCCCCACCTACGCAGCTGCTGACATTGCTTTTCCGAAACTATCGCTTGCTTCAGAAGTCGAAGGATCTGGAAAGCTTAAGTATATGTATGAAAGAATGGTTTCGATTATTTTATGCATCATTTTGCCTTTTGCATTGATAGCAATTTTGTTTGCCAAACCAATCATAGCTATAATTGCCGGCGATAAATACCTAGTAGCAGCTCCCGTTTTGCAAATTTACATGTTGGTAAGTATAGTTGGTGTTATCCAACATCAGGGCGCTACAACACTTTATTCAATTGGGAAAACCCGTCTATGCTTTATTGTAAGCTCGGTATCTTTACTTTTCAACCTTATAATAACATTTGGATTATTAAAAACAATTGGATTCTATGGTGCTGCTGTGGGGGCGTTGATTTCCTCTTCAATCAGCTCAATTGCGTGGTTGTTGATCATGAAAAAAGAAATTGGCTTTGCTGTTGCCAACATTGCACTTTATGGAAAACAGAA